>JBBQUE010000444.1:0-4065 GCA_038212805.1 Bryobacterales bacterium
CGGCGGGCATGGCTTCGGCCAGCGAAACCACCTCGCCTTCAATCATCTTCAGTTGTTGATCGAAGGTCTTGTTGAGAGCGGGAGCCTGGTCAGCCGCCATAGCGGCCGCGGCGGTGAAAACCACGAGAGATGCGAATCGAATCATCCTGCCATTATACGTGGCGGGCAAAGACGCTGAGGCGCTGCATGGCTTCTTCGAGGATGGGGCGTTCGGACGCGTAACAGATGCGGATGGAGCCCTCCCCGCCCGCGCCAAACGCAACTCCAGGTGCCAGTCCGACCTTGGTTTCAAGCAGCAGGCGCTTGCAGTAACCGAACGAATCCGTCAGGCCCTCAACGCGCGGAAACAGATAGAACGCGCCATCGGGGCGGGGAACTGTGAAACCGGGCAAGGCGGACAGGGCGGCCATGCAGAAATCGCGATTCTGTTGTAGTTTCGCGAGCATGCCGCGCAGCGTGTCCTCGCCGTGATCGAGCGCGGTTTCGGCGGCGCGCTGGGTGAAGCTAGGGGCGTGCGACACCACGAATTCATTAAGCTGAGTGGCGCGGGCAGCCAGGTCCCGGCGGGCGATGATCCAGCCCAGCCGCCACCCGGTCATGCAGTAGGTTTTCGAGAACGATTGCACCACGATCACAGCGTCTTCCTTGGTGGCCAGGCGCAGTATGGAAGGCGCAGGTTCCGCCAATCCGCCCGTGTAGCTCAGGCGCTCATACACTTCGTCCGCCATTAACCACAGGCCATGGCGGCGCGCGAAATCGAGCAGGAGCTGTTGCTCGGCGACCGTTGCCACCCAGCCCAGCGGATTCGAGGGCGAGGTGTAGATCAGCAGGCGCGTGCGTGGGGTGATGGCGGCTTCCATGGCGGCGAAGTCGATGGTGTAGCGGTCGCCGGATTGATCCCGAATCAGCGGCTGCGGGATCTCGACGGCGGTGCCGTTCGACATGGAAATGTTGGACGATCCATTGGGCCACGCCGGAGTGAGCACCAGAGCTTCGTCGCCTGGATCGATGACGCAGCGGATGGCCAGGTTGAGCGCCTGCACCCCGGATGCGGTGATGACGATTTCGTTCGATGGGTCCAGGTCTACCGCGTGCATGCGGGAGTAGTAGCGTGCCAGGGTTTCGCGCAGGGAGAGCAGGCCCGCGTTGGAGGTGTAAAACGTGTAGCCATCAGCCAGGGCTTGGCGGGCAGCCTCTTTGATGTATTCCGGGGTGGGCAAGCTGGATTCGCCGAAGTACAGCTTGAGGACGCCGTCCATGGTCATCGCGATCTCAGCCAATTCACGGATGCGGGAGTGTGGGATGCGCAGGGCGGAGGGTGCTAGTACCGGCCTCGTGATAGTTGTTGCCATGAAGATTAAACCCAGGATAGCTTGTTATTCTGGGGATGCTTGTGCCGTCCCTTTCTATATTGGATCCTGCCTTTGTGGGTGGCCGCGGTGGTGGCAGGTTCTCTTCTACCCTACGAGCTAAAGGGGATACTTGGAACCCACGGGTCGGTTGCGGGGCACCGGATGTATCACTTCCCGGTTTTCGGCGGTACGGCGTCGCTTGGATTGGCCATGGCCCGGAATTTCTGGCAGCGGGGCCGCAGTGGCAGCAGGCGTGCTAACGCTCGGCGTGGCGATGGAAACGGGCGCATTCACCGTTACCTTATCCAGCATGTGCTAGCCGGACGAGAGTTCAATCCGGCAGGTGTGGTGTTTCCCCTCTCTTCGGCTATCCTGAGGGGAATCGATGCCTACCGGGCGGTGCTGGAGAATTACTCGAAGCGCCTGCTGCCGGTAATCGAATCGGATACCACTCCGGAAGGAAACGTGAACGTCAAGAGCGGCACCGTGGACTTCGATCGCTTCTTCGAAGTAGCGCAATATTTGTACTATGGCAACCCGCCGGAATGGTGGGACATCCGGGATGACGGCTATGGCGGCGCTGGTGGTGATCCGGATCGCGAGTTACCTGCGAGCGCGGGCAGCTACCAGTTCTTCTACCTGAATCAGTTTCGTAGGATAATCGCGCGTGTAGCAGGCGTAACAATACTCGTCTTTGGTATCGCCCACGGCGCGCCGCAGTCCGGTCATGGAGAGGTAGGCCAGGGAGTCCGCTCCCACATAATCGCGAATCTCATCCACGGTATTGTTGGCCGCGATCAGTTCGCGCTCCGAGGGCGTGTCGACGCCGTAGAAGCAGGGCGAAATAGTGGGCGGGCAGGAGATGCGAAGGTGTACTTCGCGGGCTCCGGCATTGCGCACCATGCGGACAAGTTTGTTGCTGGTGGTGCCGCGCACGATGGAATCGTCCACCAGAATCACGCGTTTGCCTTCCAATAAATGCCGGATGGGGTTGAGCTTCAGCTTGACGCCGAAATCGCGGATTTCCTGCGATGGCTCAATAAACGTGCGGCCTACATAGTGGTTCCGGATCAGCCCCAGGCGGAAAGGGATTCCCGACTCAGCGGAATAGCCCAGGGCCGCCGCGACGCCGGAATCTGGTACGGGAACTACGACATCGGCATCCACCGGGGATTCAATCGCCAGGAGGCGGCCCAGATTTTCACGCGATTCCTGGACAGCGCGACCGAAGACGAACGAATCGGGCCGGGCGAAATAGACGTGTTCGAAGACGCACTGGGAGCGTTTGCGCGCCGGGGTGTACTGTTCGCGAATCAGGCCGTCTGGACCCGCCGAGACCATTTCGCCCGGTTGCACATCACCGATGTATTCGGCATTAATCAGGTCAAACGCGCAGGTTTCGGAAGCAAATACATAGGCCACGTTGCCGTTGGGCTGGACCAGACGGCCAATCGCCAAGGGGCGGAAGCCATGGGGATCGCGCGCCACGATCACGCGGTTGTGCGCCAGAAAGACCAGCGAAAACGCGCCTTCCAGTTGCATGAGCGATTCACGCAGTGCGGCTTCGAGCGTCAATTCGCGCGAGCGGGCCACCAGATGAAGTACTACTTCGGTATCGCTGGTAGCCTGAAATATAGAGCCGGAGTATTCCAGTTCCTGACGCAATTCCGCCGCGTTGGTGATGTTGCCGTTGTGCGCCACCGCGACCTTGCCCTTATTGCAGGCCACCGAAAACGGCTGGGCGTTCAACAGCACTGTGTCGCCGGCGGTGGAGTAGCGGGTGTGGCCAATGGCCAAGCTTCCCGGAAGCTCGTTGATTACGCCGGGAGTGAAGATATCCGCAACCTGCCCCATGTTCTTGTGGCAGTAGATATCGCGACCGTCGCTGGTGGCGATTCCGGCGCTTTCCTGGCCGCGATGCTGCAGGGCGTACAGGCCCAGGTAAGCCAAGTTGGATGCTTCGGGGTGTCCATAGATGGCAAACACGCCGCATTCGTCGTGGAACTTGTCCCCATGGGACAGGTCTGTGGAAAGCGTGGCGTCTACCGGTGCAAAAGGTTTTCGAGAGCTGTATCCCAAGGTTGTTTTAGCGCCTTTAACTCAGAATCGACCCATGTGAACGACCGGTTTGCGATTTGTAACCGCCCCTTCATTGTAGCGCCGATTCGGACCGATTGAACTCCCAGATCGTGAGCAATTTTCTCGACCGCCTCGGGATCAGCGGTAGAGACCAGGATACGTGAGGGCCCTTCGTGGAAGAGCAGGAATTCCGGGCGCATATCGGAATCAAGCTGGATGTCCGCGCCGATTTCCAGGCCGGACATGGAACACTCGGCCAACGCGATGGCCAGCCCGCCATCGCTGAGATCGTGCGCGGATTCGGCCACGCCTGCATTGGTTATCTGGCGAATGGCTGCGTGCACACGCTTTTCGTAATCCATATCGAGAGCTGGCGGCAGGCCCCAGAAACTCTGGCAAATCACCTTGGCGTATTGGGTGCCGCCCATGCGCACGGCGTCGGTTTCGCCCAGGCCACCCAACAAAATTACGGTCCGGCCGGGATTTTGGAAGTGCACCGGGGTGGGTTTGCGCGTATCCATTAAACCCACGATGCCGATCACGGGACTGGGGAAAATCCCTTCGCCCAACGTTTCGTTGTAGAGGCTGACGTTCCCGCCGGTGATGGGGGTCTCAAAGAAGAGGCACGCTTCGG
>JBBQUE010000445.1:0-4060 GCA_038212805.1 Bryobacterales bacterium
AGTCGGGCACCCCCGGCTCCATCACGGTGCGGCGCGGGCGCGGCTCGGTAGGGCAAACGGATTCCGGTTACGGCTCCACTGCGGCTTCGGCCAATGGCGCGCGCGATACCGCCAACCGCTTTTACCTGGACGGCATCGAGATGATGGATTACGACGCCATGACCTATAGTTTCTCGCCGTCGGTGGATTCGCTGTCTGAGTTCAAGGTAGAGACCAGCACGTTCTCCGCGGAATCTGGCGGCTCGCCGGGGGGGCAGGTCAGCATTCTGACGAAGAGCGGCACCAACCGGCTCAAGGGGACACTGTGGGAGTTCAACCGCAACGACGCCCTGACCCAGACCTACGACGCCATCGCGGGCAAGAGCGTAACTCCCCCGCGCCTGAACCGCAATCAGTTCGGGGCCAACATCGGCGGGCCGGTGTACCTTCCGAAGATCTATCACGGTAAAGACAAAACCTTCTTCTTTTTCAACTGGGAGTCGGGTTATGCCGCCCAGGGCTCCACCGCATCGTACGCTATGGTTCCTTCCGTCGCAGTGCGGGATGGAAATTTCCAGGGAGTGACGAACACCCTGACGAAGACCCAGATTCCACTCAAGGATCCTCTGGGCGTCGGTCCGTTTGCCAACAACGTGGTTCCGAAATCGTTGCTGAGTCCGCAGTCTTTAGCGTTCCTGCAGTTCCAGGCCCTGCCGAACACCAGCAACGGAGCATTCAATTTCCTTTCGAACCCGGCCAGCGCCACCAGCACTCAGAGAAACTTCACCATCCGGATCGATCACAACTTTTCCACCCGGGACGTTTTGTCCGGTCACTACACTTTCAACGATACTTATGAGGCGGGCATCCCCTTCTGGGGCCACGACGAGCGGAATAACCTCGGCCGGACGCAAAACCTGGGTGCCACCTACACCCACACATTTAGCACTACCATCGTAAATGAACTGCGCGGCGGCTGGCACCGCTTCAGTGAGCAGGAAGTCTTCGGCACCACCAACGACGCCAACTTTGACGTGGTAGGCAAAATGGGTTTGCCCCTGGTATCGCGCCTGCCGGAAGAGTACGGGCCGCCCAGCATCAACGTCAGCGGGCCGGAGGGCGGGGTTAGCCTCTACAACCTGCAGCGGCAAATCGGTCCAAGGATCCGCTCAAACTCCATCGCCCCCATCACCAACACGCTGTCATGGATGAAAGGCAAGCACTTCCTGAAATTCGGCGCTGAATTCGATCCGCGCGGCGTTACGTTTGGCCAGGCCCGCGCCCCCCGCGGCAGCTTTAACTTTGACGGAACCTACACTGGCTCCGCCCAGGCGGACTTCCTGTTGGGGTATATCAAAAGCGCCAGCGTCAACCCAACGCACACCAATACCGATCTGCACAATCTGTGGCAAGCCTACTTCGTGAATGACGATTGGAAGGTCACCCCGCGCCTGACCGTCACCTGGGGCCTGCGCTACGACTATTTCCAGCGTTACAAGCAATCCGACGATAAGTTCGCCAACATCTATCAAAATGGTTTCGTGGTGGGGCCGACGGTATTTCCCAAGGATTCCCCGTACGGCCGTGGCCTGATCCAGCCGGACTATAACAATTTTGGCCCACGGTTCGGTTTCGCGTGGCGGCCTCCCTCCACCGGCGAGACGGTGCTTCGGGGTGGCTACGGGATCTATTTCACTCCGGAAATCTCGAACGCGATCTTCGCCATGGCGGAGGGCGCGCAGGCTACCAGCGGGGCGTCCGTGAATGGAAACCTCACGGGCGCGCCGAATCTGTTTTTCAACAATCCTTTCGCGGGATCCGTTACCAGCGGCGCGTTGAACTTTGCCGTCAGTAACGATCAGAACATGCGCGATAGCTATATCCAACAGTGGAATTTCAACGTGCAACACAAGCTGCCAGGGAAGATCGTGCTGGATGCGGGCTATGTAGGTTCGAAAGGAACTCACCTGTATGTGACCTATGGCGACTTCAACCGGCCAATCGACCTGGTGGATCCCACTACCAAGGGCTTGGCGTCGCTCAACGCCCGGCGCCCGAACCAGCTTTACCAGCGCGCGGTGCAGGCGGATAAGTCGAACGGCAACTCCATTTACCATTCGTTCCAAATGAAGGTGGAACGCCGGGTGGGTAACGGTCTCACGTTCCTCGCGGCCTACACCTTTGCTAAGTCCATCTCGGGTCCCAGCGATATCGGCGGGCAGGTAGGCGGAGGCAACTTTATCGGAGCGCCACAAGACATCTACTACGCGCGCGGGGACCGGTCGATATCGGGTTTTGATCTCAAGCACCGGTTTGTGAACACCGTTCTATACGACATCCCGTTCGCGCGCGGGTTCCATGGGTTCGCGAAGCAAGCGCTGGACGGCTGGCAGCTTTCCACCATCATGACCTTTCAATCGGGCTTCCCTGCGCCTATCACCTACGGGGTTGATACAACCGGAACGGGAATCGGGTCTCGCCCGGATGTTGTCGCGGGGCAATCCGGCATCCTGTCGAGCGGAGACCGGACCTGGGCGCGCTGGTTCAACACCGCGGCTTTCGCCATTCCACCCAATGGGCGTTTCGGCAACGCTCCCCGCACCGGCGCAATCCGGCTGCCCGGTCAGGAGACGGTGGATTTCTCCGTGATCAAAAGCGTGAACATACGAGAAACGCGCTCGTTTGAATTCAGGACGGAGTTCTTCAATCTGTTCAACCACTTCAATCCCGATCCCGCAACGGTGGATCTGAACATCCGCTCGAAGACGTTCGGTGCGATTGGCGGGGGCGTGCAAGGCGTCACCACCCGCGTCATCCAACTGGGCGCGAAGCTCTATTTCTAAACCAGGCCCGCATTCCTGTTCTTCGCTGGACCGGGGTTGGGTTGGTATTTCGATCGCGACGACGTACCGGCCGCTGGGGCTGCTATTTTCCGGGGGTGGTTTACCAGGTAGCTGGCCTGCGTCCGGAAGTATTTCACGCCGCGTGCTTTGGATTGCTGATCTGCAATATCGGGCTCTTCTACCTATTCGCCAGGCGGATTACGGGATCGGTGGTAACAGGTTTAACAGCGGCCCTGTTAGGGTGATTTGATTCCCGCATATCGAGCCTGTATTCCAGCATCGGTAACCGCGATGGCCGGCTGGCGCCCACCGGCCAATCCGGAGTTAGCATCACCCCTGTACACTAGAGGGAGAGACCAAAGTGCATCACCATCATCATCACGGCACGGGAAAAATCCTGCAATGGTCGTTCGCGGCAACCCTGACATTCGTTGGGATTGAGCTGTATGCGGGCGTCCGGTCAGGCAGTCTGGCGCTCATTTCGGATGCCGGCCATAACTTTACTGACGCTCTGTCGCTGGTGCTGGCTGCGTTTGGGTACTATCTGCAGTTCAAACCGGCGGACGATACCAAGACCTTCGGGTACCACCGGGCCGGGGTTCTGGCGGCCTTCGTCAATGCCTTAACTCTGGTGCTGCTTTCGCTGTACATCGTATATGAGGCAGTGGACCGGGTCCTTCATCCGGTACCGATCGATTCCGGGATCATGCTGGTGGTGGCGGCCGTCGCCCTGTTGCTGAATGGCGTAGTGATGCTCGGTTTGAACCGCGATAAGCACGATTTGAATATCCGGGCGGCCTTCATCCATTTTTTGGGCGACGCGGTCAGTTCGGCGGCCATCATCCTGGGTGCCCTTCTCATCCGTTTCACCGGATGGCAGTACATTGACCCGATCCTGTCTGCCCTGATTGCAGCGATGATCATCTGGTCGGCCTGGGATATCATCCGCGAATCGTTAAACGTTCTTTTGGAAGGCTTGCCGGCCGGCCTGAAATTGAGCGCTGTGACGGATGCCATGCGTTCCGTGGAGGGAGTGCTGGACGTGCATGATTTGCACATCTGGACCCTGGGCTCCAGCGCGCACGCCCTGAGCTGCCACGCGTTGATTGACGACATGCCGCATTCCGCCAGCGACTCCATCCTGAAGCGGATCAACGAAGTTCTCTGCGGTTTCAAGATCCACCACACCACGGTGCAGTTTGAACATACCCGTTGTGCGATCGCGGATATGCCCTGTG
>JBBQUE010000446.1:0-4053 GCA_038212805.1 Bryobacterales bacterium
CACGCTGCATGCGTAACATTTGCCCACGCGCTATCGTTATACCAATAGCTATAATGCGAGCCGTATTCTGCCTCCTCCTTGCCGGATCTATCATTCCGCTACTTCACGCGGCCGATTCCACTAACCCAGCAGTCTTCGATCAAACCATCAAGCCGCTCCTGAAAACCAGCTGCACCGCCTGCCATAACGACAACCTGGCATCCGGAGGCCTCAACGTCAGTCCTTACATGGCGCCCGATTCCATCTCCGCTGGCCGCGAGGGCTGGGAAAAGATCATTCAAAAAATCCGCACGGGCGAAATGCCTCCCAAAGGCATGCCCCGTCCCGCCCCGGCGCAGGTAGAGGCGCTCACCAAATACCTGGAAGCCGAGTTCGAAAAAGCCGACCGTAACCTTAAACCCGATCCCGGCCGCGTTACCGCCCGCCGCCTCAATCGCAATGAGTACTCAAACACCATCCGCGATCTGCTCGGCGTTGACTTCCGCGCTGAAAAAGATTTCCCCACCGACGATTCCGGCTACGGCTTCGACAACATCAGCGACATCCTGACCATCTCGCCTGTCCTGATGGAAAGGTACATCCTGGCCGCCGAGCGCATTTCCGCGCGCGCCCTGGGCGCAGACCCGTTACCGAAAAAGCCCCTGGAAGCTCAGTATCACACCAAGGACAAAACCATCCGCCGCTTAGACCGTAGCACGATTGAGGCCACTCACCGCGTGGAATGGGATGCCGAGTATATGGTCCGTATCGGCATGCCAGGAGAGCGCAGTGCGGACGCGAAACCCGTTCAGCTGGGCTTTTGGATGGATGGCAAGCTGCTGCACACCGCGCAAGTGGAAACGAAGCCATCGGGCCTGGTCTATTTCAACCCCTACTCCGATTACGAGACCAGGATCAACCTCCCCGAAGGCGATCACGTTTTCCGCGTTGGGTTCATCGGCGACGACTTCGTAAAGGACCTTTCGGACAAGGACGCCTACAACAATAAGAAGAACAAGTTCCTTGATTCCATCACTTTCATTGGACCCTTCGCTTCCAAAGTTGAACCTGCCAGCCGCAAAGCAATCCTGATCTGCGACCCGAAAACCGGCCCCGCCTGCGTCGACAAGATCCTCACCAACCTGGCCCACCACGCCTACCGCCGCCCCGTTACCAAAACCGAGGTCGCGTCCCTGGCGCGTTTCGTTGCACTGGCCAAATCGGAAGGGCAATCCGTCGAACAGGGCTTGCAGTTAGCCATCGAGGCCATGCTGGTTTCGCCGCACTTCCTGTTCCGAATTGAACACGATCCCGACGCGTCCGATCCCAATAAGGTACACAAGATTTCCGAAATGGAACTCGCCTCCCGTTTGAGCTACTTTCTATGGAGTTCCATGCCCGATGATCAGCTTCTGAGCGCGGCCGAGGCTGGCAAGCTACGTGCTCCAGGAATGCTCGACGCGCAAGTGAAACGAATGCTCGACGATCCTCGATCCTCCGCGTTGGCTTCGAATTTCGCGGGTCAATGGTTGGAGATCAGGAACCTGGATTCAGTGAAGCCCGATCCGCAAAAATTCCCCGAGTGGGGCCCCGAGCTGCGCGACGCCATGAAGATGGAGACCCGCCTTTTCTTCGAAACGGTGCTGCGTGAAAATCGTCCGCTTTCGGATTTCCTGGACGCCCGCTACACGTTCCTGAATGAACGCCTGGCGAAACACTACGGGATTCCCGGCGTCACCGGGCCCGATTTCCGCCGGGTGGAACTTACCGAAAACCAGCGGGGTGGCCTACTCAGCCAAGCCAGCGTCCTAACCGTTTCCAGTTATCCCACCCGCACATCGGTAGTCATTCGCGGCAAGTACGTTCTGAACAACATTTTGGGGACGCCCCCGCCGCCTCCCCCGCCTGATGTTCCGGCCCTGGATGAAGCTTCCGTCGGCACCTCCGCCTCCCTGCGCCAGCAGATGGAAAAACACCGCTCGAACGCGGTCTGCGCGTCGTGCCATAACAAGATGGATGCGCTGGGCTTTGGCCTGGAAAACTACGACGGCACCGGCAAGTGGCGCACTACCGATGGCAAGTTCCCGGTCGATTCCACCGGCGTCCTCCCCAGCGGCAAATCGTTCAACGGACCCGCCGAACTACGGGCAATCCTGAAAGACGACATGCCGCAATTCGCGCGCTGCCTGACCGAAAAGCTCATGACTTATTCCCTGGGGAGGGGCCTGCAGCGCTACGATAAGAAAACCGTTGATGACATTAACCGGACCCTGGCGGCCGACGGATATCCATTCCAGTCCATGGTTTACGAAATTGTGCGCAGCCTGCCGTTTCAATCCCGGCGAGGCGAACTAACTACTCAGAAAATTGCGAAGCTGGAGAAGGAACCCACGAAATGATCACAGGCAAAGCGCTCCCCCGGCGAAGTTTTCTGCGCGGTCTCGGCACCACCGCCATAGCGCTCCCTTTTCTTGACGCCATGACGCCAGCCTTCGCCGCCAAGACCGCCGCCAAAGCACCCGTCCGGATGGCGTTCGTGTATGTCCCCAACGGCATCAATCCGTCCGATTGGAATCCAACTTACGAAGGCAAGCTGGGCGAGCTCCCTCGCATTCTCAAGCCCATGGAGCCGTACCGCGAAGACTTCACACTGATGGGCAACCTGACGCATAACGGCGGGCGCGCTTTGCTGGATGGCGCGGGCGATCACGGCCGTTGCTGCGGCGCATACCTCACCGGCGTGCAGCCCAAAAAGTCGGTGATCGATATCAAAGCGGGTATCTCTTTCGATCAAATCGTCGCCAACAAGATCGGCAGCCAGACACGCTTTCCGTCGCTCGAACTCGGCATGGAAGACGCCCGCCAAGCCGGCGATTGCGATTCCGGGTATTCCTGTGCCTATACCAACAACTTGGCATGGCGTAGTGAGACGCAGCCACTGCCGCCCATCTTGGATCCTCGCGCGCTCTTTGAGCGCCTCTTCGGCAACGGCACGGCGCTGACGCCGGAGGCCCGCGTGCGGCAATCGAAATACCGCCGCAGCATCCTGGATTTCGTCACCACCGATACGAAGCGCCTGGAATCGGATCTCGGGCCCACCGACCGCCGCAAGCTGGATGAATATCTGTCATCCATCCGCGAAATCGAGCGCCAGATTCATAAGGCCGAGACCGACAACGCCCACGTCGATCCGCATATGGATAAACCTTACGGTATCCCCGCGGATTTCGCTGAGCATTTCAAATTGATGACCGACATGATGACCATCGCGTTCCAGAGCGACATGACGCGCATCATTACTTTTCTTGTCACCCACGAAGGCACCTCACGGTCTTACCGCGAGATCGGCATCCCGGATGGCCACCACCCGCTCACCCATCACATGGGCAAGCCAGATCTAATCGAGAAGGTGGTGCGGATCAACACCTATCACATGCAGCAATTTGCCGGCTGGATTGAAAAGATGAAGTCCATCAAGGAAGGCGATGGCACGCTACTCGACAACTCCATGATCGTGTACGGCGCTGGCCTGTCAGATGGCAACCGCCACACCCACGAAGATCTGCCCACCCTGATCGCCGGGCGCGGCGGGAATTACTTCAAGCCGGGACGCCGCATCGTCCACCGCAAGGAAACGCCCATGTGCAACCTGTTCCTCACCATGATGGACCGGATGGGCGTACCGGTGGATAACTTCGGAGACTCCACCGGCCGCCTCGATAGCGTCGATCTGGCTTAGAGTTTGGCTTAGCTCTTCTGAATCTTCACCCCGCCATTCGTGGTTGTTACCCGGATGGTGGGGCCGGCCGCTCCTACGTTGAACGACAGGTTCTTATCGATTTTTCCCTGCACCGTCACCGGGAAGTCGGTATGGATGCCGCCGTTCATCGTCGACGTTTCCACATGCGCCGAATAAGCCGCGGGCATCGCTATCTTCACGCCGCCATTGGTGGTTCCCACATCCATCCCCTTCCCGTCCCATCGATCCCCGGCCAGTTCCACCGTCAACCCGCCGTTGGTGGTCCGGCCCGAAACATCGCCGCCTAACCGCGCCAGATGGACGCCACCGTTCAC
>JBBQUE010000447.1:0-4048 GCA_038212805.1 Bryobacterales bacterium
CGCTGATCCTTCCTTCCACCGCGTTAGCAACTACCTTTACCCGCTGCAACTCTTTCTGACTCAATGTCACCCTCCAATTGTTGAAAGGGGTGACAGATTCCCTGAGCAGTTAAGGGGTGACACAATCGCTGAGCAACATCAACTGGACTCGACCATATTGGAAGGCGATGCGGAATCGGAGAAGATTGGTCGGGGCGGCGGGATTCGAACTCGCGATCCACTGCTCCCAAAGCAGCTACGGTTCAAGCGCTCAAGTCGCCTGTTTCCCTGTTTTCAACTACTTTGCTTTCAAGCTGATGCGGGTGGGTTGTTGAACTCGGTGGAATTGAAATGTACACGGAGGAGTTGGCCAGCTACGAAATCGTCCACATGATGAGGGCTGGATTGGGGGTCCGAGAGAGTATCTGCCCCGGTCCACTGCGTGCACGACCGTGGACATGAACGCTGAGTCCGCTTAAGCCCGCAACACGATACGATGACCCTACGGTTGCCGAGCAGCACCCGGAGATAGACTACTCGGAGAACCTGGGGACACTGCGCGCCAGCATCTTGTCGACGGGGCCGCCCTCCATCTACGAAAAATATTCCCTGGAAGCTGAGAAGCAGGCAGCCAACGACGGGCCTAACGTCGCTGTCGTCTATACGGTCATGATCCTCGACTGGCTGGCGAATGAACGAGAGGGCTGTCAGCGTAGCCGTTGAGACCAGAACCGATTGAACTGTGCGCAGTTCCTTGTATGATTGGGTTCGGTCCGGAAGCTCTAGACGACGAATTTTCGGATGTGTTGATGTACACCTCTGTAGCTCATGTTTAGGTTGGGCCTGGATCTGAACGCCCGGCCTGATTGCGGGTGTCCTCTTTCGAAAATCTCGTTTTTGGCCTAAGAAATTCCACCAGCTTCAATAGCTACTACAGCGTTATCTCGCCTTCTTTGAGAGCGTTGGCTAACTTGCTGATTTTATTGGTCGGGGCGGCGGGATTCGAACTCGCGACCCTCTGCTCCCAAAGCAGATGCGCTACCAGGCTGCGCTACGCCCCGACTCGGTGTAGATGAACCCTACCCTTCGATTCTAGCCCACTCGGCCTGAATCCTTTTCCCTTCCTCATGGATCTGTCTGGCTATGGCTGATAAGCAAAACAAAGTCGCGCTCATTACCGGCGCTTATAAAGGGATCGGCTTTGAAACCGCCCGGCAGTTGGGGCAGAAGGGGATCACCATCGTCGTTACCGCCCGCGATCAGGCTAAGGCCGATGGTGCCGCCGCCACTTTGCGGGCCGAGGGGAACGATGCCTTTGGCTTGAAACTCGACGTCGGCGATGCCGCGCACTACGGTGACGCCATCGCCTTTCTTGAAAAGCAGTTCGGCCGGCTGGATATTCTGGTGAACAACGCCGGTATCATGCTGGACGGAGAGTTCAGCGGCAACAATACTTCCACCACCACCCTTGACACCCTGCGCAAGACTTTCGATACGAACTTCTTCGGCGTGGTTGCCCTCACGCAGGCGCTGCTGCCGCTAATCAGGAAAAGCGAAGCCGGGCGCATTGTGAATGTCTCCAGCATCCTCGGTTCGCTGACTCTGCATAGCGATCCGGAGTCGCCCATTTATGCGAGCAAGGCGTTCTCCTACGATGCTTCGAAATCCGCGCTGAACGCGTTTACCGTGCACCTGGCGCATGAGTTGCGCGATACGAAGATCAAGGTCAATTCCGCTCATCCGGGCTGGGTCAAAACCGATATGGGGACAAGCGCGGCACCGATGGAAATTCCAGATGGCGCAAAGACGGAAGTGGACTTGGCCACGCTCGGCACGGATGGCTTGAACGGCGGGTTCGTCCACATGGGCGAGGCGCTCCCCTGGTAAGTTAAGCTTCAGGCCTGCTGCGTTTCGGATTCGTGCAGGGGCGGCAGAAGGATGGTGAACGTGGACCCTCGCCCGATTGCGCTCTCAACGCGCAGTGTGCCGTTCATCCGTTCCACCACGTGCTTCACGATGGACAGCCCCAGGCCTGTGCCGCCTACGGCGCGCGAACGGGCCCGGTCCACGCGATAGAAGCGTTCGAAGATGCGCGGCAGGTCGCTCGAAGGAATGCCGCTGCCCGTGTCAGATACCACGATGCTGATTTTGCCGCTGGGGGCGACGGCGGCGGTCACGCTCGCTTCGCCATCTTCTCGGTTGAACTTGACGGCGTTATCCAGCAGATTCACCAGCGCCTGCTCCAGCCGAATCTTGTGGCCGAGCACTTCCAAACCTTCGGCAACCGAACTGTGGAGAAACACGCCACGCACGCGCGCTTCGGATTCCACGGTGCTGATGGCCATGTCCACGGCCTCCTTAATGGAGATGCGTTCGGGCAGGGGCGCGGGGCGGCCGCTTTCGAGTTCAGACAGGATCATCAGATCCGCCGCGATGTTGTTTAAGCGGATCGCATGGGACTGGATGATCTCGACAAAGCGGCGGTTGTTGTCGGTATCGGCCAGCGCTCCGCCCAGCAGCGTTTCGGCATAGCCGCGGATGGCGGTGAGCGGCGTGCGCAACTCATGCGAGACGTTGGCCACAAAATCTTTCCGCACGCGTTCCAGGCGCTCGATATCGGTAATGTCATGCAGGATGATGAGCACGCCGCGGCTGTTGGGCATGGCGAGCGGTGCCGCCTGCGCCTCAAACGTCTTCCCTTCCCCGGCGGACAACTGCACGCGTCGTTTCACCGGCTCACCGGATGCGATCACCTGAGTGAGCAGGTTCACCAGTTCAGGGTCGCGCACCAGATCGAGCACCGGAGTGCCCGGCGCGACCGGTACTGTGGCACCGACGGCTTCGGCCAGCGACTCATTGCAGAAGATGACCTGCAAGCGGTTATCGGCCGCCAGGACGCCTTCGCTCATGCTGGCGAGTATCGCTTCACGACGGCCGGATTCCATGCCGACGCGCTCCAGCAGATCGCGAATGCGCATGCCCATGCGATGCAGAGATTGATTCAGAATGCCGAGTTCGTCGTCGGCATGCGGCATGTCGGAATCAGCCACATTGGCATCCAGCAGGCGCTCGGTAAGTGCCTGCAGAGCGCGGATGCGTTTGGCCAACAGAAGGGAAAAAATATACGCGATACCCTGCGCCAACACTCCGGCCAGCAGGCATTCCAGCAAGCGGCGCAGGATCACGTCAGTGCCGTTATGCCATTCGCTGGGCTTGGTGGAAAGGCGCACAGTCCATCCGGAGCGTTCGCCGCTGGTGATGGGCACGGCGGAACTCCAGCTTGTGGTGGATGGCGGAAGAGTGGGTGCGGAATCGGCCAGCGCGCGTCCGGAGACGCCGGTGACCTGTACGCGAGCGCCGGTCCATGTGGCGGAGGCGGTTACCCAGGAGGGGAGCGCGGGCAGCGGCAAAGCGGCCAGTTCACCGGTCAGCGTGCGGGCTTCGGCGGCCAGCGCCCGCTCGGCGCTTTCACGTTCACGAACCGCGAGTGTACTGGAGCCCCACCAATCCAAGCCCAGGAGTGCGGTCGCGATCAGGAGGAATGCTATCCAGACGCGGTTGCGGAAGAGACTGACGCGAATCACCTTGAAACAAGAACTATAGCGTGACCGCGACCGGCGTGGATGACAAGTGGGTGAATCCTGTGGGTGAAATGCTGGGCGAATACCGCGGAGAACGTAGACTGGTAAAAGCAATGGCTGAACGTTCCGCACCCAAACCACCCAAGCAGGAGCCGGTGCCCAAGAGCGCCAAGGCGCGGAAACCGCAGCACCATCACGCGGAGGCGGAGAAACTGAATCCGAAAGACCTGCGCGACCCCCGCTTGTACCTGGACCGCGAACTGAGCCTGCTGGCGTTTCAGCGGCGCGTTCTGGAAGAAGCGGAGGACCCATCGAACCCGCTGCTGGAGCGCGTGAAATTTCTTTCGATTTTGAGCTCGAACCTGGACGAGTTTTTCATGGTGCGGGTGGCGGTGCTGAAGCAGAAGCTCTCTTAGGGGTCGCTGGTGGCGTCGGAGGGAAAGGTGCAGCTGGCCGAACAGTTTGACGGCATTCGCGCGGATTCCACG
>JBBQUE010000448.1:0-4040 GCA_038212805.1 Bryobacterales bacterium
CAACTTTGTTGTGATTGCGTGGGGCGCGCTGGTGCGGGCCACCGGGTCTGGAGCGGGATGCGGAAACCACTGGCCTTCGTGCAACGGCGTGTTGGTGCCGCGGAGCCCGCAGACCGCGACTATGATTGAATTCGCGCACCGGTTGACGGCAGGCGTTTCCACTCTGGCTGTAATTGCACTGGCGGTCTGGGCGTTTCGGGCGTTGCCGAAGCGGCATCCGGGGCGGCGTGCGGCTGTGATGGCGGTGGTGTTCACGTTTGTGGAAGCGGGAATTGGCGCGGGGTTGGTGTTGCTGGAAAAAGTGGCGAAGGATGAAAGCTTCGCGCGCGTTGTGTATTTATCCGTGCATCTGGTGAACACTTTCCTTCTGGTGGCGGCGATTGCATTGACTGCCTGGTGGGCGTCTGGCGCGCCGCGGGTGCAGTGGCGCGGGGCGAACGCCTGGCGATTGCCGGCTCTGGTTGGTCTGGCAGGGACACTGGTGCTGGGGGTGAGCGGCGCGGTGACGGCGTTGGGCGATACGCTGTACCCTTCGGCATCGTTTCTAGAGGGCATGAAGAGCGATTTCGCGCCAACTGCGCATGCGCTGATCCGGTTTCGTGTGTACCATCCGCTGTTCGCAATGCTGGTGGGCGGGTACTTGGGTGGGTTTGCGGTGTTTGCGCTGCTGAAGAGGCGGGGTGTGCTGGTGCAACCGCTGGCGCTGGCATTGCTCGGACTGGTCTTGGGGCAATGGGCGCTAGGCGGCCTGGATGCTGTCCTGCTGGCACCGGTCTGGATTCAGTTGATTCACCTGTTGTTGGCGGACGCACTTTGGATAGCGGCGGTGCTGCTCTCGGCTGCGCTGGTGGCAGTACCTGAGAGTGAAGCAGTGCGCGTCAGAATAGGATTTTCAAACCAAACTGCAATTGCCGGTTCGGGCGAGCGGTATCGGTAATTACGCCGAAGCTGGGGTTCCCGAGTGTTGCACCGGGTTGTCCCAATTGGGGTGTGTTGAACAAGTTGAACGCTTCTGCGCGGAATTCGATATGAGCGCCCTCGCGGAACGGCAGAGCGAAGTTGCGCTGAAGCGAAACGTCTGTGGAAACGATGCCGGGACCGATCAGGATGTTGCGACCGGCATTCCCAAGGACATACTGCGCCGGGAACGTAAAAGCCGAGGTGTCGAACCAGCGGCTGGGCGTCGGGTTATCGAGAGTGCCGCGGCTGATCCGGTTCGGCCAGTTGACCGTACCCGTGTTCGCGTTGTCGAAGTTCAGGTTCAGCGTGATGGGAAGGCCGGTGGAAAGAGTGGTGATGCCGCTCACAGCCCACCCGCCGAGCGCCCAGCTTGCGGGCCCGTGCGTCAGCATCGGTTTACCGGGGCCGAACGGAAGTTCGTAAAGACCGCTCAGTACGAAGCGGGAGGCGGTGTGGAGATCGGAAAGACCATAGTTCAATCGGCGATTCCGGGCGTCCGTGACGCTACCGCTGCCGCCTGAGTTTGTGCATCCGTCGCAGAGATCGATGTTCGTTTGCGTATCTAAAGCGCGACCGAACGTATAAACGGCAAGCAGGCTGGCACCGGCGGCGAACCTGCGCTCCAGGCGGGTGCTGAGACCGTGGTAAGTACTATTCACCCAAGGCTCCACACGCAGAATGCTGCCCGCGGTGATGGCCTGCAGCGGCCGGCGCGTATTGACTGACCCGGGACCGGGGACGGGCTGGTTCCCTTCATAAGCGCCATAGAGTTTTACGCCGTGATTTCCCACGTAATTGGTTTCCCAAACAAAATTGCCGAGCTGCTTCTGGATGCTCAAGTTCCATTGCTGAACATAAGGCAGCGTGTAACGGGTGGGCCAGCTACGGATCTGAACCGTGCTTTTGGGGTTGAACACGTAGCTTGCGGCAGTTTGAGGCGGAGGGGCCGCGGGCAGCGTGCCGGAGAGCGGGATGGTGCTCGATATGAAGGTTTGATCGCTTACCAAGGCGATGCCGCCGGTGCCGACAAACGGAGGGTTGTTGGTGAGACGCTGGCTCACGCCGAACGCTTCATCCTGCGCGAAAAAGATACCGAAGCCACCGCGCACCACGATTGACTTCGGGGCTTTCCAGGCGACTCCGATGCGTGGCGCGAAGTTGTTCTTATCTGTGTGTTGTAGGGATGCAGGCAATCGCGAATCGCCGGCGAGAACGTACTGGCCATAGAGGGGATCGCCGCTGTCGAGGACCAGATTCGCCAGGCGATTGCGGGCATCGTAGTAAGGACTTGTGATCTCATATCGCAGCCCCAGATTGAAAGTCAGTGTAGGCGTGGCGTTCCAATCGTCCTGTACATACCAGTAATAATTGCGGGCGCGTTCCTGCGCGTCTGAGGGGCTGCCGGTGGTAATGCTGTTCGGCAAACCCAGCAGCAGATCCGCAATGGAACTGCCGCTGCCCGGCCGCTGCCGCGGATTTTGAGTGAAGACACCAGTGAACCCGAACGCGCCCCGGCCATTCAACGTGGCAAAGGTCGGGACGCTGATGTACTGAAAATCGAAGCCGGTCTTCAGGGTATGTTTGCCGCGCACCCACGAGAGGTTATCGGAGACGTTGTAGACGGTAGACGCTTTGGTGACGGGGACATTGTCGAAGTTATTGGGACGAGCTCCAAGTCCGGCGTAGTTCGTGATGTTGAAGGTGGGAATGCCGGAGCCGACAGAAGGATCGATGGACCCCTTAACGATCTCGTCTTTTGCGAGCGTTGCGTCCTGCGTGAGCTGGACGTAATTATAGGCGAAGCGAAGTTCGTTGACCATGGCCGCGTTTACGATACGGGTGTATCCGGCGCCCCAGCTACGAGAGGGCACATCGCGCACGACAGGCGTTTGCGCGCCCACGGGAAGCAGCGGCTGAGCGCTGAATGCGCCTTGATCCAATGACCAGCGCACGAACAGAGAATCTTTATCGGTAACACGCCCGTCTCCCCGGATGGTGGCGTTGTGGCTACGCGTAGTGAGTGAGGGGCTGGTGGTGTAGTTGCGCGCGGTGCCGGGTTGGTTCGGGTTGGGAAAGAGATCCACCAGGCGTTTGCCAATCGGATCGAAACGGCTGGCCGGAATTACGTTGTTCAGAAATAGATCGCGGACGGTAATTCCATTTTCGATTCTGGTGGTGAGTGGATCGTAGATGGGTGTGGAGAAAATACCGTTGCGCTCCGGCGCGAGTGGAACGTTGCCGGTTTGCGTATCGCCCTGAGTGATTCCCGTTCGTTGATAGGCACCATGCCACCAGATGCGATTGCGCAGGATGGGCCCTCCGATGGAGCCGCCGAATTGATTCTGGATATACAGCGGTTGCTTGGCGGTGGCGGGGAGAAAGTAATCGCGCGCATCGAAGGCATTGTTGCGAATGAATTCGAAAGCCGAGCCGTGAAATTGATTGGTGCCGGACTTGGTAACGACTGTGACCACGGCACCGGCCGAAGCTCCATACTCGGCCGAGTAGTTGCTGGTCTGCACTTTAAATTCAGAGATCGCTTCAAGCGAGGGACGCATTGCATCGCGAGCGCGGTTGTCCAGCCCGCGGAGATAGCTTTGGTTGCGGGCGCCATCCAGAAGGAAAGCATTCTGCAGCCCGCGATTGCCGTAAGCGGAGAATGTGCGATCGCGGGAGCGGGTGTTCGGCACGGCGCCCGCAGTCAGATTTCCGAGCTGCAGATAATTGCGTCCGTTCAACGGCAGTTGCTGGATGGTCTTCTCTTCAATCGCCTGCCCGATGGTGTTCGTTCGCTCCTCAAGCAGTTCCGCTGTTCCGGTGACCTGCACCGATTCGGAGGCGGAACCGACTTCAAGAGAAAGCTTTAAGTTCAGCGTGTCATCCACGTTCAGGACGATTCCGCTACGGACCAACTTTTTGAAACCGGCGGCTGTGACTTCCACTGTGTAAAGGGAAGGCCGAAGCAGGGGCGCGGCAAACGTGCCCTCCACGGTTACGGACAACTCACGAACCAAATCTCCGGTCTCCGTGCCAAGGATTCGAACTTGCGCGACTGGCACGGTAGCACCGCTGGGATCGAG
>JBBQUE010000449.1:0-4037 GCA_038212805.1 Bryobacterales bacterium
GACGTCTTCGAATTTACCGCCGCCCTTGTTGTGATAGAGCCGGCTGGGCGAACCGGGTCCGGAAGCCACAAAGGCATCCAGCAAACCGTCGTTATCGTAATCAATGAAACCCACGCCGCTACCCGTGGTTTCAATGATGAATTGTTTCGACCGGTCCCCGCCATTGGGGATCGCCTGCGTGAACCCGGCTTGCGGACCCACGTTTTCAAACCGCACGCCCGCCGCCAGCGCCAGCGCTAACGCCAGCAGCTTCACGGCTTCGGAGGGGCTGGCTTATCCCCAATCTTCTTCAGGAAATCCGTAAACTCGCCCTCCGGCGGACGCTGCAACCGCTCCAGCACCTGCTTCTCCCGCTGCGCGTCTTTAGTCTTGCCCGACTCGCGATACGCCAGCATCAAATTGTAATGCGCGGCTTCCATGTTGGGCTGGGCCTTCACCGCACGCTCCAGCAGAGCGATCGCCTCCACGTTCTGCTTCCCGACCAGCCGCAGCTTAGCCAGCGCCACCAGCGCCTCCACGAAGTTGGGCGCGATAGCCAACGCTTTTTCAAAATGCCCCACCGCCTCCGCGTTCTTCTGTTCGTTCAAATAGATCTGGCCCACCTGATACTCGGCCGCGGCATCGGCGGGGTTCAGCTTTAATTCAGCTTCGAACTGCTCCCGCGCCACAGTGAACGCAGCCGGATCATGCGCCTGCAGCAGCAACGCGCGTCCCAAGCGGTAATGCAGATTCAGCGCCCCCCCATTTTTTTCAACGGCCCGCCTGTATTCGGCCGCTGCCTCGGCATATTTGCCCTGCGTCTCAAATACTTCCGCCGAAAGCTGATTCACGCGAAACGAAGCCGGTGCTTTCTGAAACAGGTCGTAAATCGTAAAATTCCACGCCTTGTTGTAAACCTTGGCCGCTTCGTACAACACGTCGGCATCGTTTGGGAACGCCTTTTGCAGATCCCCCAGCACCGGAATAATCTCCGTAAACTCGTTGTGCGGAAGCAGGCACTGGATGAACGCCAGCCCCGCCAGTTTCCGGATCTCACCATCCCGATTGCGCGACGCCTGCAACTTCAACTCGCCCACGGACCGGTTGCAATCCCCCATCGCCGCCCGCGTGATGGCCAGAAAAGTGATGGCGCGGGCGTCCGCGGGCGACATCGCGACGGCCTTCTCGAAGGATTGTAGCGCCGTTCCGTACTGCCCCTTATGGAACTGCTCAATGCCATGGTCCAGAACGCTCTCCGCGTTCTGCGCCGCCAGACTGGCGGCCACCATCCACGACAAAAATCTAATGACCCGCATCGTCCAGCACCAAATCCAGATTATTAAACCGCCGCCTGAGTTGTCCCTCAAACAGCCGGAAACTGAGCACTGGAGGCGAACCCGGTGCAACTTGAGGAGCAGGCGAAACCCGCTCCGACAACGGAGCCGCAATTTCAAGCACCCGTCCCGATTCGGAGACCTGGTGAATCAAAACCCGCGTGGGGTCATCGGCCGCCAGAAATAGCAAAAGACATGCGCAATACATGAAGGACGCCAGACTTCCCTGATGATACACCGTGGGCAAGCATGCAGTTTGATGATAGAGTACCCCTCATGCGAAACCTGATCTGCACCTTAACCGTATGCACCTTGCTTCTGGCGATCCCCGGCTTTGCGGCCAAAAAAGCCATCACGCCTCCCGAATTCGCCCCCAAACCCGGCGCGGCCGCGCCCCCGTACAGTCCTGGAATCCTGGTCAACGGTACTCTTTATATCGCCGGACAGATTGGCCGCGATCTGAAGAGCGGCCAGATTCCGGCGGAGTTCGAGACCGAAGTGCAGACCTGTCTCGACAACATCGAGATCATCTTAAAAGCCGCCAAAATGAGCTTCGCCGACGCTGTCTCCGTCCAGGTCTATCTCACCGACATGGAACTTTTCGCCCGGATGAACGCGGTATATACGAAGAGTTTCAAGGAACCCCGCCCGGCCCGCACCACCGTCGGCGTCGCCAAACTGGCCGCGCCGAATGCCCGCATCGAAATCACCGTCACGGCCAGTAAGTAAGACGTCGGCAGGAAATAACTATGCCAAACGCTTCCTGACGGGCCCAGAGGGCACCCCAGCTCTGAAACTTACTCATTCTCTCCATGAACTTCCCTCGCTGGCTATCGAAAATATGCGGTAGCGAGTTGTTTGCCGCCGCATGGCGCGATGTAGAAATGTTTGTAGACGTAGGTATGCCGTGGCTTGGACCGATGGCACTATGCGGCCCCTGCGCGGCTTCTTCTTTCTTTCGGTAGTTTTGCCGTTGCCTGGAGATCAGGCGGAAACACCGCCTTGGCTGACCAGTTGGAATCCCAGGGCCGCCGCCTTGCGCTGTAGAACCGCCATTTCGCGCTCTGCGCGTTTGTCTTCAAATTGCCGTGCACCGCGGTCTACCCATGCCTGCCCGTGCGTGAACATTCCATGGACCAGGCAGGCAAGGTAGCGCGCCATGGCTTTAATCGCCTTTGGAGACCCCAGTCGTGTTCGTAAAGCACGGTAGCGAGCGCCAAGATAGCTTTTGCTGCTGAACAGGCTGTTCGCCGCATTTCGCAACGCCGTAGCCACCCGATTCCTGACCTTGCGCGATTCCTGCTTCACGACTTTGCCGCCGCTGACGTCGCGGCTCGGACTCAGGCTGAAGTCCGTGCCCAGTTCCGGCACAATCGTCTGCGCGGTCATGATGTCGATGCCGTCAATGCTGATCAGATTCACTCCGCAGACTCGCGTCAGTTCGGATGCCAAATCGAAATGTGTGGGCACGTTTTTCGATTTGCCCGGGGACTTCTTTTTCCCGGACGGTGGCCCGGCAGCGGCTTCCGCGGGAATAGGCACTGCCTGTACTTCCCGTGTCTGTAATCCGCCGATGAGAACCTGCAGCCGCCGGTCGCATTCAACTATCTGATTCCGAATAAAATCATAAGCGTCAACCGCCTGCCGTAGTTCGAAAAGCATATCCTCGCGCCAGGTTCCCTCCAGGCTTCTGGCCACTTCATCCTCAGTGGCTTTGATGCGCCGATCCCGAAACTTTGCCAGTTTTCGTGCATCCCGTTCGCCCGCCAGAATCGCACGGATGATGGCCTGGCCCGTTGTTCCGGTGATGCCGCTGATCGCGTTCGATAACTGCACATTCATCGTGATCATGCTCTTCCGCATGTGTTGCACCGCACGCGCCGGCTCCCTCACGTGACGATCGCGCAACCGCCCCAAGCTGCGCAGCGCCCGTACCTCGCCGGGCGGACGAAAGGAATCCCGCGGCAGGCCGTAAGTGTGAAGCTTGAGTAACCATTGGTTCTCCTGGACATCCGTCTTCCGGCCCGGCAGATTTTTGGTGCTGCGGGCGTTGGCCAGACATACCTTGAATCCCCGCATTACCACGCTTTCCACGCCGCGGGCCTTGAGCCAGTCGCACATCTCCGCCAGACTCGCGGTCCAGCTGCTGAACTCCCGCACCGGTTGCGGATCGCGTCCCGGCGCTACCGCCACAAAATGACTCTCGTTGCCAACGTCGATACCAGCCACGTTCCGGTTTACAATCTCCAGCCCCGGATCTTCCGCGCTCAGTTTTCGTTCGATTGCACGCCGTTAGGTGCGGTTCAGCCGGCCATCCGCCAGCCGTTCAAAAGTCGTTTCCTTGCGTCCTTTCATGGCATACTTTCCTGGTGGTTCAGTTGACCAGGCTCGGCTCGGCAGGCGATCACTTCACAAACTCTCCAACGGGGTCGGGCCTGGCCTTTTCCAAGGACAGCCCGCCACCATATACTTATTCGCCGCAACCGAAGTCACGCTACTGAACGGGCTCGAAGGCACCAAAGAAAAATCGACTATAACTGTCGACCCTGGCCACGCAATCATTATCGGTGATCTTTCAGGGCTTGAAAAAAGTTCAACGCCCTCTGATCCCGCGCGAAGCGCCGGGCCAAGCTACTGAGCCGCGCACGTGAGCAAGCGGCCTTTTTTGACTTTCACCACGGGCTGATAAGCGCCACTTACAATATAAGAAGTTTATGAAAGATC
>JBBQUE010000450.1:0-4034 GCA_038212805.1 Bryobacterales bacterium
TTACGATTTCCCTACCGACATACTGGCGGCCGACATGGCGAAAGTGAGAGCCACATCGCCAGCCTCAGGGCCTTTAACCGTTGCCAATCCCGCGCAGCCTGGGCCGTTTCATACCCGCATCCTTTACTACGGGGTCAAGGATGGCAACGGGCGGAGGCCTGAATATAACCGTCCCGGCGTGGCCACGCGCACGGTGGACGCCTCTGAATTCTTTCCCGATTTCAAGGGCTGGAAGGCCAACCTACGGAAGAAATACTGGGGCTATGGGATGGATAAGCTTCCGTTGAATGCCACGGTTTGGTTGCCGGACGGGCCGGGTCCGTTCCCATTGATTCTGATGGTGCACGGCAACCATGACATGGCTGAATTTTCCGAACCGGGCTACGGGTATCTGGGCGAACTGCTGGCCAGCCGCGGCTTCATTTTTGCCAGTCTGGACGAGAACTTTCTGAACAGCGGATTGTTTCACGATCCTCCGAAGCAACAGGCGGTCCGCGGGTGGATGCTTTTGGAACATCTGAAGCTTTGGCGCGATTGGAGCCGCCAGCCTGACAACCCGCTCCACGCCGCCATCGATTTCAACCACATCGCACTGATGGGCCATTCCCGCGGAGGCGAGGCGGTTTCGACCGCGGTCTTGTTCAACGGTCTTGCGCACTATCCGGACAATGCGAAGATCCGGTTCGATTACCACTTTCCGATTCAAGCCGTGGTGGCGATTGCGCCCGTGGACGGACAGTACAAGCCGGCGGGACAGTGGCGGTGGATTGAGAACGTCAATTACTTTACGATTCAGGGCGCCAACGATGCCGATGTCTCTACCTTCGATGGCAGCCGCCAGTTCGACCACGTGCGCTTCACCGGTGATGGGGACTGGTTTAAGTCAGAATTGTACATATACCGGGCCAACCATGGGCAGTTCAATACGGTGTGGGGGCGGAGCGATGCGGGTTATCCACTGGGCTGGTTCCTGCATCTGAGGCCGCTGTTGCCACCCGGCGACCAGCGGCGGATTGCGAAGACCTATCTTTCCGCATTCATGGAAGCCACCCTGCATGGACGGCGCGAATACCTGCCCTTGTTCCGCGACTACCGCAGCGCCGCCCAGTGGCTTCCGGATACGCTTTACGTGAACCGCTATCAGAGTTCGAAGTATAAGCTGGTGGCCGGTTTCGAAGAGGACGCGGACGTGAACAGCGCCACGATAGCCGGTGGGCGGATGGATGGCGCGGACCTCTCGCTATGGAAGGAAGGACGGATTCCGACGCGGCGCGGAGACCGTGGATATAACGGCGTGTTCCTGGGGTGGAACCGTACGGATCCGCGGGACGCCAAACTGCAGCCGTCATACACGATCACGCTTCCGGGCGGCCTGGATCTGAACCGGGATTCGTCCCTGATGCTGTCGCTGGCGGCGCTGGATCAGGACGCCCCCCGGTTGACCGAAGACAAGAAAAACGAAGCCAAACACGACGAGAAGAAGAAGGCACGGGAAGCTCCGGATTTCACGGTGGAGTTGACTACCCGGGACGGCGTGACATTGGGGCGTCCGGTGGGCGCTTTTGGAACTTTGCTGCCGCCGATCAAGGTGCGATTTACGAAGTTGGCCGCATTGGACGACTTCGCTTATGAGAAGAGCTCCGAGCCGGTGTTCCAGACCATCACCATTCCGCTTTCGGCATTTGGCGGGAACCGGAAATTCGACGTAGCGGGGTTGAAGACCATCCGGCTGCGCTTCAATCTCACGGCGGAGAGCGTGATCCTTTTGAGCAAGGTGGGCTTCGAATAGTACTGGTAAGTAATTTAGTGCTAGACTTCATCCATGATGCTGGAAGAAACGGCGAAGCAGCCATGATTGCAACGCCAAGCCTTCCCGGGTTCGCCTGATGAGCCCCCCCGTGGCGTCCGAAATCCGGGACCTTGCAATCAAGGTTCTTGCCTATGAAGCCTCCGTCAAAAATTTGCCTGGGCCCAATATGCAGGTGGCGATCGATGCGCTTGAAGCGCTGCGCCGCTCCCTGATCAACCTGGCCGGAGTCGACGGATTCCGCGCTCTTTTGACGCGAGCCCTCAATCTGGCCAAGGTACAAGCTCCCAGTCTTGGTGAGTTACGAATCAGACCGGATGGTTCTCTGGAGCCTGCGCCGGGAATGAACAATGGAGATGGGGCCGAAGCGGGCCTCTTACTACTTACACAGTTGCTCGGGCTACTGGCGGGATTCATTGGCGCAGGCCTGATGCTGCACCTGGTTCACGATGTATTTCCGCAAGTAAAAGTTAAAAGTCCGCCATCTTCAGGAGAAGACAAACATGAGCCCACAAGCTAGGGTAACCATTCGCAAACTCCCGACCGGTGTCTCTGGCCTCGACGAAATCCTGGGAGGTGGGCTACCGGAGTATTCTTTCAACATCATCGCCGGCTCGCCCGGATGCGGCAAAACCACGCTGGCCCATCAGTTTGTTTTTGCGAATGCCACCCCGGAGCGCCCGGCGCTGTATTTCACCGTCATGGGCGAACCAGCTCTTAAAATGCTGCGCTACCAGCAGCAATATGATTTTTTCGATTTGTCGAAGGTGAATAAGTCCGTCCGGTTTATCAGTCTGGGCGACGTCCTGTTGGAGAAGGGAATGACGGGCGTCCTCGAAACCATCACGCGCGAGGTGGAAGCGGCCAATCCCCGCATCGTCGTAGTGGACTCCTTTCGAACCGTAGTCCACAAAGCCAAGCCCGAGGAAATGAGCGTGCAGGCGTTCGCGCAGCAACTGGGGCTGCACCTGGCCAGTTGGGAAGCAACCACGTTTCTGATCGGCGAATATGAGCAATCGGAGGTGCGCGATAATCCCGTTTTCACCATCGCCGACGGCCTTTTCTGGCTGTTTCAAACGGTGGAACGGAATGCCGTCGTTCGTAAACTGCAAATCATGAAACTCCGCGGACAGGCGTCCGTGCCGGGCTTACATACCTTCCGTATCACCGAGAACGGATTACAGACATTCTCCCGCACCCTGGGGCTCACCACGAAAGAGTCCAAACGCAGCAGCCGGCGCCTTTCGATGGGCGTTCCCGAATTGGACGCAATGCTGGGCGGCGGCATACCCGAAGGCGACAGCGTCCTGATTGCAGGTTCGTCCGGAACCGGAAAGTCGCTTCTCACCACCCAGTTCATCGCGGCTGGCTTGCGCGCGGGCGAGCCGGCGATCGTGGCGGTCTTCGAGGAGCGTCCCGACGAATACGTGGCGCGCGCCCGCACTTTCGGACTCAGTCTCGACGAGGCCGTGGCAGGGGGAAGCCTCAAGGTAATCTATCTCCGCCCGCTGGATCTTTCGGTGGACGAAACGATGCAGGAGATACTGGACGCCATCCGGGCTATCGGAGCCAAGCGTCTGGTCATCGATTCGCTGGCCGGCTTCGAGATGGCTCTGGCCCCTGGCTTTCGCGCCGATTTCCGGGAGTCGCTCTACCGCATGATCTTCTCCCTGACCGGGATCGGAGTCACCATTGTAAGCACGGTGGAAATGGAAGAGTCCTTCACCCAATTGCTTTTCAGCACATACTCCATCTCATTTCTCACCGACGACATTATCCGTCTTCGCTATGTGGAGATCGACGGGCAGCTTCGGAAAATCCTAACCGTGGTCAAGATGCGCGGCGGCTTGCACAGCAAGGACATCCGCGAATACGAGGTCACATCCGAGGGTCTGTCGATCGGTTCGCGAATGAGCGGTTATCGCGGCCTGACGAGCGGGATTCCGGAAACCTGCCCCTCCTCTCATTCCCCCCCGGACTCCGCATAACCAGCCGCACCAGGAGTGAAGGAGCGCATCATGATCAAGGAATCGGAAGCCGCTGCCGCAGCCGCGGCGCACGACCTTCTGTGTCTTTGCCATCAGGTGATCGACTGCTCTCCCGTGCCCATGGCTGCCATCGCAGGAGAGCAGCACGTCATTCAGTATGTGAACCTGGCTTTCTGTCTTCTGATCGGAAAGAGAAGCGACGAACTGGTCGGTATCCCTTTCGCTCGGATCGTTGCGGA
>JBBQUE010000451.1:0-4018 GCA_038212805.1 Bryobacterales bacterium
AGGTTGGTGGGCACCACGAAATGCTCGTACACATCTTGATTCGGCTGCACCTTATACTCTTCACCGATATCGACAATCAGATCGGGCGGGCCCAGACGCCAACCTTCGGCGAAGCGCGGGAGCGGCGGTAGATCCTGGGGATCGCCTTCCTTTGCGCCGCTGTCAACCCAGGCCTGGATGGTTTCGATCTGACGTGGCGTCAGGCGGGGATCGTTGGCAAAGTGGCCGTATTGCGGATTGGCGAACCACGGCGGCATCTTGCGCGTGAGCACCGCCTGGCGGATGGCCTTCGCCCACGGGCGCGCGGATTTGTAATCCAACAACGACATGGGGGCCACGTCGCCCGGCCGGTGGCACTGGGCGCAGCGTTCGAAGAAGATGGGGGCTATGTCTTTGGTGAAGGTTGGGGAAGCGCAGGCGATCGCAGCCACGCCTGCCATGGCCGCGATTCGAAATAGCGGGAGTACCATGCTGGGAGCATATCATTTAATAACACCTCATAACAGCTCGTAACCGCTCATAACAGCCCGGCCTTAGCCCAAGTAAAATAGTGAAAGCCTGCTAGCCTACCTCACGTTTCGTATTCTGCTGAAGACAGTGGAGCTCGCGCCCATTGGTCTGGCGATGTTTTACGCCCGGATGGTAGATCGTTTCGCGCCCCGGTTGCGGCGCGCGGCCCTGCACAACCTCACCTTGGCGTACCCGGAGATGCCGTCCGAACAACGCACCCGGATTGCCGATGGAGTGTTCCGTTCGCTGGGCCGGATGATCTATTCTTTCTCACGAATGCCGCGCATCCACGCCGGAAATGTGGATCAGTGGATCGGGTACGAAGGACTCGAGAACTATCAGGCGGCCAAGGAGCAGGGCCGGGGGATCCTGATCGCTACCGCGCACCTGGGCAACTGGGAGCTCAGCGCTTTCACCCACGCCATCATGACGGAACCCATGCATCTGGTGGTCAGGCCGCTGGACAACCGGCGCATTGATGAGTTTGTGGAGCGCCGCCGCCAACTCACCGGCAACCACCTGATTGCAAAAGGGGATGCCCCCCGCGCCATCCTGCGGGCGCTTCGAAAAAACGAAGCCATCGGGGTGTTGATCGATCAGAACACATCGTTGAGGGAGGGCGTTTTTGTAGATTTCTTCGGCGTGCCGGCCTGCGCTACTTCAGCGTTTGCCCGCTTGGCGGCCCGGACCGGCGCGGTGGTCATCCCGGGGTACGCGCTGTGGTCGGAAACGGGGCAGCGCTACGTCCTGCGCTTCGATGCCGCGATTCCGATTACGGGCGATATTCAGGCTGACACGCAGCGCATCCACACCCATCTGGAGAACGTGATCCGCCAGTATCCGGACCAGTGGTTCTGGATTCACCGCCGTTGGAAGACCCGTCCGCCAGGCGAGCCCCCGCTCTATTCGTGAATCTCGCGGACCACGCGCCTGAACCACGAGGTGTGCTCACCGGCACCTGGATAAATCCGATCTGTCCAGGCCGGGGCTCGGCTTTGAGAACAGTAACCTGATCTCCTTGCGCCGCTAACTCATATGCAGTGCACAATCCGGCAAGGCCCGCGCCGATGATGATCACGCGCCGAGTTGTACTATCACTGCCCCGGCAGCAGATTGCGCCTGGCGGCATCAGCCCCGAACTGTTTGAACAGATTCTGGAAGAACGACGGGCCATCAACTGGGGGCACCCACTCGAAGACCGCGCCTTGGGACTTCAGCCTGGCCGATAAGCTGGCCGCGTCCACATCCTGCACCGGCTTCCCGGCTTTCAGTGCCATGGCCGCCGCCACGCCCGCCGCCTGTCCGATGATCATGTACTGCGGCTCCATGCGCAGCGTGGAATACGCTACATGCGTAGCTGAGAAGCACACCGGCACCAACAGATTCGTAGCTTGCGCGCGCTTGGGAACAATCATGCGGTATGGAATCTGATACGGCGAAACCCCCACCTGCATATCGCCTTCGTTCTCCACCGCGCCATCGGGCGTGGCCAGCCGCTGAATGTTATGCGAATCGCTGTTATACGAACCCATTCCGATCACGTCAGGTTTCCGCAGATCGGTTTGGATATCTTTCTGGGCCATCACATATTCACCTACCATGCGCCGCGCTTCGCGGATGTAGAGCTGATGCGGCCAATGGTCGTTATCCAGAAACTCGTCCTTCGCCAGGCCCCAGGAGTTCACTTCCTTTTGCAGCGGCGGCGGCACGCGCGGATCATGCGCCAGGAAATAGAAGTAGCCTTTGGTGTAGTTGACGTGATCCTCCCAGATCTTCTTGCGGGTGGCGTAGTCGCCATCGGGATAGCCCCAGCTCTTGCCGATGTAATCGGTGGAGAATGCGCCCTGGTTGTTGATGTCGGCCTTCATGTGGGGGATCTTGGCGATCAGCGTTACTTCGTGCATCATGGGCGGGCGCCCCAGTTTCTTCGTCATTTCCTCCAGCAACCGCGCCATGAGCGTGTAGCGTTTGGGATCGTAACCGGGCGGCTTGGGGTAGGCCACCTGGTTGGCCGGATCCTCCGATAAAATCATGCGGAAATTGTAAGCCTGCACCTTTTTGTCGCCGGTGCCGGGGGCTCCTTTCGGTCCGGGGTCCACTTCGGGTAGCAGCTTTCCGGCGGCGTCATAAGGCGATACCCGCACCATGAATTGATGCATGGGGGTATGCTCGCGAACGCCGGCCAGCGACTCGCCGTATTGGGATGATGCTTCGCGGCCCACGGCATACTCCACGCCGGCCTGCGCCATCAGGTCGCCTTCATAGAAGCAATCGGCGAACATCTTTCCGGCAAACACCGCGCCGCTCTCGGTGGTGACGGCGTTCAGCGTGGTCTCCGATTTCTGAACGCCGGTCTTCTCTCGCAGCCGGTGCTTCATCAGCACCCGCACGCCCGCCTGATCCAGCATTTCCTTGAATACCTGTTCGCCTACCTTGGGTTCGTAAAACCAAGCCACGTCCTGCGCATAACGGCCGATGTCGTACTTGCGCCCCACCCGCCAATAGAATTCCAACGCGTCGCCGCCCAGCACTTCTTTCTTGCCGAAATCGGTGCGCGAGAGACCGCCGGTGGCCATGCCGCCCAGGTGCGTCCCGGGCTCCAGCAGCACCACTTTCAGACCTTCGCGAGCACCACGGACGGCAGTCATTACTCCACCCGCGGTGCCGCCGTAGACCACCAGATCATAAGCCTGCTGCGCCGTCAGCAAGGGCGCGCAACAAAGTAAAACGAAAATTGCCGTCTTCATAGGTATCAGGAATACAATAGCGTGTTATGCCTCGACTTTGGACCTTGTTTGTCTCCGCCTGTTTAATTCCCGCCGCGTTCGCGCAATCGTACCAGGCCCAGATTACCGGTATGGTGCGCGACCCCAGTGGCGCCGCAATGCCGGGCGTCCGCGTTACCGCTACGAATATATCCACGGGCGTGCAGGCCAGCACCAACTCAAACGGTGAGGGACTGTACCGGTTACAGGCGCTGCAGCCCTCCCGCTATAAAGTGGTCGCGGCCAGCAGCGGGTTTAAGACGTTTGAGCAGGGTCCGCTGACGTTGCAGGTAAACGACGTGTTGACGCTCGACATCGCGCTGCAAGTGGGCGACGCGAACGAGCGTATTCAGGTAACCGCCGCGCCGGAGTTGTTGCAAACCGCAACGGCAACCGTCGGCACGGTGGTGAGCACGCGGGAGATTGAAAACCTGCCGCTGAACGTGCGCGACCCGTTGGCTTTGGTGGGGCTGACGGCGGGCGTCACGTTTGGCCCGAACTTCGGAAATGGTGGGGGCCAGGAACTGGGGCGGAACTTCTTCAAGTCGGATTTCAACGTCGGCGGAGGACGCTCCGGCACGCAGGAATTGCTTCTGGACGGAGCGCCGAATACCACGCCCGACGTCAATCGCGGGATTATCAATCCGCCGGTCGATTCGGTGCAGGAATTCAAGGTGCAGCAGAACAGTTACGACGCCGAGTTTGGGCGCACGTCCGGCGGCATCATCAACGTGATCACCAAG
>JBBQUE010000452.1:0-4002 GCA_038212805.1 Bryobacterales bacterium
TGTCCCTGGTCAAGTAGTTTCCATCCAGGATCTGTGCCCAATAGAGCCACCCACCGGGGTCGGGCTGGCGGTTCAGCGTGCTGATGTAAACGTCGCTTACAAACTTTCCGCTCGCCGGGCTCACTACCTGGGTCTGGGCTACCGCCATCTCGTCACAGAAGCCGATTAGAGCAACCATGCCTACCACGACTGTGCGGTTCATGGTTTCACCTTCCCCACCACGTTCACTACAAACGATGTCGAGGACACACCGTTCAGCCCCTTCACATCGCTCGGATTCAAACCGGAGATCGGCCGCCCGCGTTCATCCTGCAACTGGAACGAATCGCTCTGGATGGCAACTTTATGCAGCGCGTTGTAGGGGATCACGATGCCGTGGTCCCGTCCGCCGGCGTCGGAATTCACAATGGGAATAAACCGCACCCCCGACGGTCCGGCAATGTGGATCGCCAGCGCGTTTCCCGCATGCTTACCCGATGGCGGCGGCAGCAGCTTTCCGGGGTCGTTCACCCGGATCTTCACCAGATGCCCGCGCTAGGGTGACTACCGCATCCGTTCTTACCTGACCGGGAGTCAGGCTAAAGTTGGGAGCGGATTTGTCCTGCCACAGGCACGAATCCGTGAATTGGTCTTCATTTGCCCGGTAAACCATCAGCGGAACCTGGGCGCAAAGGCGGTAAGTCCCCGGTGGCAGGCGACGTGGGGACGATCTTAAGAATGCCTTTCTGCGATACTGCGCTGGTCGCGGTAGCGGTGACAAGGGCATATTTCACCAGGGTTCCGTTTTCCTCGCGCACGGTCCCTTCCAAAGTGGCCGTTCCCGTCATTGTCTGGGCGTGGGCGGCTGACGCCAAATAGAAGGGTAGGACCAGCAACCGCAAAACCGATGCCCGCTGCGTTCTTTTTGTAATTCTATTTGACTGGCGCTGAATTAATCCGAATGTCATAAATCGCCCACAAATCGTCATATTCATCGCACCTGTCACCTGTACCTACAAAATTCTTTTTGGGATCTGATCGGCTCTCGCAGGTTGTACACCCCCCATCACAATTGCAAGAGAAATTATTCAGTAATTAAAAGAAAGACGAACGTTCGTCCACAGCGAGACAATTTCAACCTTTAATGGTTTATTCTTAATCCCAGCGTAATGTGCGGCCAAGAGGTTTTCCCTTCCGGTCTGTCACGTCCGCCAGTCGCAAATTCCAATGGCACGCGCTGGCGGATATAGAATATTGAGAGACCTTCATGAGAACACTTCGTCGTGTAGCGGTTCTAGGAGCGGGCACCATGGGAGCCCGCATTGCAGCCCACTTTGCCAACGCGGGGGTGCCCTCTACCCTGCTGGATATCGTTCTTCCGGGGCAACCAAACCGCAACGCCGCGGCGCTGAAAGGGATTGAGAGCGCCGCCAAACAGAGGCCAGGCGGGTTCTTCACCGATAGCGCGGCCGCCCTGATCCGTCCCGGCAATTTCGAGGACGACCTGGATTCCATCCACGATTGCGATTGGATCATTGAAGCGGTAAGCGAAAACCTCGAGATCAAGCGCAATCTGTGGCACAAAGTGGAACTGATCCGCCGGCCGGATTCCATTGTCTCCACCAACACCAGCGGCATCCCCCTGGCGCAGATTTCCGAGGGCTTTTCGCCCGGCTTCCGCAGCCATTTCCTGGGCACGCATTTCTTCAATCCGCCGCGCTACCTGCATTTGATGGAATTGATTCCGGGCGCCGACACCGATCCAGCCGTGATCGCATTCGTGCGCGATTACGCGGACCGTAGGCTGGGCAAGGGCGTGGTGCAATGCAAGGACACGCCCAACTTCATCGCCAACCGTATTGGCAGTTTCTTCGGCGCCACCATCGCGAAGGTGACCCTGGAGGATGGCTATTCAGTGGAGGAAGTGGATGCCATGACAGGGCCGCTGATCGGCCTGCCCAACAGCGCCAGCTTCCGGTTGCTGGATATTGTAGGGCTCGATGTCTGGGCGTTCGTCGGCAGCAACCTCTACGCGGCGGTGCCCAACGACCCGTGGCGTGAGCGATTCCTCCCCACCCCCTATCAAAAGGAAATGATGGCGCGGAAGTGGCTGGGCGAGAAGACCGGCCAGGGCTTCTACAAGCGCGTGGGACAGGGCGAGAACAAAGAGATCCACGTGATGGATCTGAATACCTTTGAATACAAGCCGCTGCCTAAGGTGAAGTTCCCTTCGGCGGAGGCAGCTAAAGGTATCGAAGATCTGCCGGAACGCCTGCGGACGCTGGTGCGCGGCAATGATCGCGTAGGCAATTTCCTGTGGAAGGTCTTCAGCGATCTGTTCCTTTATTCGGCGGAAATGATTCCGGAGATTTCGGACCGGATCGTGGAAATCGATCAGGCCATGCGGTGGGGCTACGCCCAGAAGCTGGGTCCGTTCGAGCTCTGGGATGCGCTTGGTTTTCAGGCCGTGGTGCAGCGTTTGGAAGCGGATCAACGCCACATTCCAAGGGTGATCCGCGATGCGCTGGCAGCCGGTGCCACCTCTTTGTACGGCCACGCGGACGGGCACAAGACGTATTTCGATCTGCTCAAGCGCCGGTATCAGCCGCTGGACAAGCGTCCCGGCATCATCGTTCTTTCAGACGTAAAACGGTCCGGCGGCGTCATCCGGCAGAACCCCGGGGCATCGCTGGTCGACTTGGGCGATGGCGTGGTCTGCGTGGAATTTCATTCCAAGATGAACGCTATCGGCGAAGACAACGTCGCCATGCTACATGCCGGCCTGGACGAGCTGAATCACAATTTCGAAGCCATGGTCGTGGCCAACGACGGCCAGGATTTCAGCGTCGGGGCTAACCTGATGATGATGCTGCTGGGCGCGCAGGAAGAGGAGTGGGACGAATTAAACGAAGCCATTCATCGCTTCCAGCAGGTGAACATGGCCATGAAATACGCCATGAAACCCGTGGTTGTCGCACCCTTCGGCCGTACGCTGGGCGGCGGCTGCGAAATCTCGCTGCACGCTACCAAAGTGCAGGCGTCGGCCGAGCTTTACATGGGTTTAGTAGAAGTGGGCGTCGGATTGATTCCAGGCGGCGGCGGTTGCAAGGAACTGCTGGCGCGCTTGAAAGATCCGCGCAAAGTATTTGAACTGATCGGATACGCCAAGGTTTCCAGCAGCGCCGAAGATGCCCGGCATCTAGGACTGTTACATAAGACAGACGCGGTTTCCATGAATCCTGAGCGCCTGATCGGCGACGCCAAGGCACGGGCCCTGTCGTTGGTGCCGGATTACATTCCTGGGATTCCGCGGACCAACATCAAAGTGCTGGGCGAGCCTGGTTTCGCCATGCTGAAACTGGGCATCTGGACGGCCCGCCAGGGTGGCTACATCAGCGATTACGATGTAGTGGTAGGCGAAAAGCTTGCCAACATTCTGACCGGTGGACGTTTGACCACCGAGACCTTGGTTTCCGAACAGTACCTGCTGGATCTGGAGCGCGAGGCTTTCCTGAGCCTCTGCGGCAACCCCAAGACGCAGGAGCGTATGCAGTACATGCTAAAGACCGGAAAACCCTTGCGCAATTAAGGAAAACTTCCAATGCAAGAAGCCATGATTATCGATTGTTTGCGGACTCCAGTGGGGAAAGCTCCCCGGGGTACGCTACGGACCACGCGACCCGACGATTTGGCCGCGCTGGTGTTCCAGGCGCTGATGCGAAAGTATCCGCAGATTCCGGCGGATGAGATCGACGACGTCATTCTGGGGTGCGCAAGTCCAGAGGCGGAATCGGGCATGAACATGGCGCGCGTTTCTGCCTTACGCGCGGGGCTGCCGGATATTGTTCCCGGCGTCACTATCAACCGGTTCTGTTCGTCGGGGCTGCAATCCATCGCCATGGCGGCGGACCGGATTCGCTCCGGCCAAGCCGACATCATCATCGCTGGCGGCGCGGAATCCATGAGCCTGCTGCCCATGTCGGGCCACAAGTTTTCGCCCAATCCATATATGGTGGATCACAT
>JBBQUE010000453.1:0-3987 GCA_038212805.1 Bryobacterales bacterium
CCAGGTCCATTTCATAGGCGGCGGCCCAATCGGAATTGAGCAACGGGATCACGCCTTCCGCCAGAGTCCGGGAGCCGCTTTCAATCAGCAGAATCCGGGTTCCTTTTGGCGCGCGGCCACTGAGGAAATAGCGGATCAACGGGCCTTTTCTCCCAGTTGCTTCAGCGCGGCTTTTGCTGGTTCGAGTGACGAATCGAGTTCGAGCGCCGCCCTTAGTTCTTTGGTCGCTTCTTCCTTGTTTCCCAGGTGGGCAAGCGCGGTTCCCAGGTGCATGCGCGCGGCTGCTTCACCGGGCTGATTTCCTTCAATAGGCTGACTCAGGTACTTACGGAGGTACGCCGCGGCATTGTCGTACTGCTCACCACGTTCCACGGAAGCCTCTGCGATGGCGAAGTAAGGAGCCAGATTCTCGCCGTCGATGGTTTCCGCAATTTCCGCGATGTGTTGGGCCTCGGTCCAGCAGCCGCACATGGAATACACACGGGCCAGCAAGGCCCAGGCATCGGCGCGCGTAGGGTCTGCGTGCACTGCCTGGCAGGCCCAGCGTTCCGCTTTCGCCTGATCCGGCTTCACGCGGATGTAGTACATGGCCAGGTTCCAGACCGTATCGAAAAGCAAAGGATTATCGGCGATGGAAAGCTTGTAGAACGACTCGGCCTTGTCGTGCTCTTTCATTTCAATAGCGAGTCTGCCCTGGTAATAGTGGCCGAGGTCCGGCACGGCTGCGGCCAGTTGCTGCCCGATTAACTGGGCCTTCGCCTTATCGCCGCCCATCATGCCCGGGGCCGCGTAATAGAACATCATCAGGCCCCACTGCGTGTCGCTGTTCTTCGCGTCCAGCGCAGCCGCCGCGTCCAGCTCCTGCCTGGCCCTGGTAACATAGCCCAGCTTTCGGAACAGATTGGCTTTTTCGGCCAGTCGCCCGGCCACCGCCGCCACCTGCACGTGATAAGCCGCGCTCCCAGGGTTCGTCGCCAGAGCGGTTTCAGCCAGCGCCATGGCTTCCTCAAGCCTGCCCAGCGCCGCTTTGGCGCGGGAAAGCATCCAGGCTGCCTGCCCGTCTTCGGATCGCTCCCTCACCACCGGCTGCAAAATCTGCTCTGCACGAAGGTAATGGCCCGCATCCAGCAACTGCGCGGGCGTCAGGCGCAGCAGGGCGTCCGGCGCGACATCGGGCAGCCTGCACTGGCCGAATAACGGGAGCGCGAGGACGAATCCGGCGATCAGCAATTTAATACGCACTGCTCTCAGACTTACCACATTGTTAAACTCCGTGAATGCGCACGATTGTATGGGCCTTGCTGCTGACCAGCAGCCTGGCCGGCCAAAGGGTCCTTCAAACGGACGATCTGAACAGGTTGCAGACTGTGGGAGCGCCACAGGTTTCACCCGACGGGAAGTGGGTTCTCTACACCGTCGGCGGCGTGGATAAGGCCGGCGATAAACGCGATTCGCACATCTGGATGGTGAGTTGGGATGGCTCGGCGAAACTGCAGATGACCAACGGTTCTGATGGCGAAAGCGCGCCGAAGTGGAGCCCGGACGGACAGTACATTTCGTTCCTCTCTGCGCGGCTTGGCAAGGCCAAGGGGACGCAGTTGTGGCTGCTGGACCGGCGCGGCGGTGAGGCCGTGCAAATGACGGAGTTCAGGCAGAACATCAACGATTACCAGTGGTCCCCGGATTCGAAGCGCCTGGCAATGGTGCTGAAGGAAAAAGACGAACCGGAGCCGGAAACACCGAAGCCGGGGGCAACGCCTGCGCCCGTAACGCCGAAGCCCGTCGTGCTGGATCGTTATCACTTCAAGCAGGATGTTCAGGGATACCTGAGCGGGACGAATCGCGCCCGCATTCACCTGTTCGATATCGCGGCGAAGAAAGCCGAGCCTCTCACTCCCGATATGGAGTTCGATGAGCAGGGCCCGGTGTGGTCGCCGGATGGCACGAAGATCGCGTTTGTCAGCAACCGGCAGGCAGAGTGGGACCGGTCGCCGAATACAGATGTTTGGGTGGCGAATGCCGCGCCGAAGTCTGCTCCAAAGCGCCTGACCAGCTTTGCGGGCCCGGATGGCGGGCGGCTGGCCTGGAGCCCCGATAGCAAGCTGATTGCCTACACGCAGGGCAGTGAGCCGAAGCTGAGCGCTTACAACCTGAACAAACTGGCCGTGGTGCCGGTGGATGGTGGCGAGCCGCGCTTGCTGACGGAAAAACTGGACCGTGGCGTGAGCGCGCCCGAGTTTACCGAAGATGGCAAGGCGGTTGTATTCCTTGTGGCCGATGACCGGAGCGAATATCCGGCGCGTGTCAATGTCACCGGCGGGGCCATTGAAAAGCTGCTGGCGCCGGGTCGCGTGGTCTCGGCGCAATCGCGCGCGGCGGGCCATACGGCGGTGCTGAGCGCGTCCGATCAGACCTCGCCCGAAGTGTTTGCCATGGAGGGCGGGAGCCTGCGTAAGCTGACCGGCCACAACGATGTGCTGTTTGCGGAACTCAAGCTGGGCGCGGTGGAAGAGATCGGTTTTAAAAGCAAAGACGGCGCGGACATTAACGGGCTGCTGATCAAACCGCCGGACTTCACGGCGGGCACGAAGTACCCCATGCTTCTCCGTATTCACGGCGGGCCGAACGGCCAGGACGCGCACCAGTTCTTCTTCGAAAATCAGTTCCTCGCGGCGCATGGTTACGTGGTGGTGGAGGTGAACTATCGCGGCAGTTCCGGGCGCGGGCAGGAGTTCCAGAAGGCCATCTTCGCCGACTGGGGCCATCTGGAAGTGCAGGATTTGCTGGCCGGCGTAGAGCACGTCGTGAAGCTCGGCTTTGTGGATCCGGATCGCCTGGGGATTGGCGGCTGGAGCTATGGCGGCATTCTGACGGACTATACAATCGCCACTGATGGCCGCTTCAAAGCAGCGATTAGTGGTGCCGGCAGCGCCAACCAGATCACCATGTACGGCATTGATCAGTACACGTTCCAGTACGACAACGAAATCGGGGCTCCATGGGTGAATCCGCAACGCTGGATCGATATCTCATACCCGTTCTTCCACGCCGACCGGATCCATACACCCACGCTTTTCATGGGCGGCGAGAAGGATTTCAACGTGCCGATTCAGGGCGGGGAACAGATGTACCAGGCCCTGCAGTCATTGAAGGTCCCGACGCAAATGGTGGTTTATCCGGGGCAGTTCCACGGCTTTACGCGGCCCAGCTTTCTGCGGGATCGCCTGGACCGTTACGTTGCCTGGTACGATAAGTGGCTGAAGCCCGCGGCGAGCCTGAAGGCCGACTGACGCGCGTTACTTCTTCAGGAATTCGGCAACCGTGAGCGCCCGCGGCGTCATGCGGGCCTCCCGGACCGCTCCCTTGAAGTAATTCACTCTGTTGATCCGTACGCCGATTGAGGTGCGGCCCGCTTTCTGCGGTTCGAGTTTCAGCTCGGCTTTCCCTTCCAATACGCCATCGACATAGTTGCGAAATTCTTTGCCGTCATAGACCGCCGCCGCGTGATACCACTCGCCTGCCGGGTGCAGTTTCTTACGGTCCATCAGCGCCTGCTGCCCTGTGCCGCCCTTCGCATAACTATCAAGGCACCATTCGTTGCCGGTCAGCCGGATTTCAAACAGCATGCGGTTCTCGGTGCCGTTTTCGCTGAAGTGGAAGAAGCGCTGTTCGGGTGAACCGCCGGCGTCGGGCCGGAAGATGACCTCCCAGGTCCAGGTCTCCGCTCCGGCCAAGGGGTGGACATCCAGGAACAGAGCATCATCCACGCCGTTAAATTCCACAGCCTTCCCCTTCGGCGTTTTGATGACGCGCGGGTGGCCCAACACGGTCGTCGCGTTTCCGCCGATCTTCTTCGTGCTGTCAAACCGCCAGGTTTTTTGTGGCGGGATGGCGGCGGTGATGCCGAAACACAGGATGCAGGAAGCGACGAGGACTCGACGGGCGTTCATTGCCGATACTTTATACCCTGTCTGTTCCTGCCGGGCA
>JBBQUE010000454.1:0-3979 GCA_038212805.1 Bryobacterales bacterium
AACTTCCGCCGCCGACCAATGGTTCTTGACTGTGTCGAAGCGGAAGGTCGCAAGCACCACATTGCCGGGACCTTGGCGGTATATTCGCGTGAGCAGTGCCGGTCCAATGTTCTGGGTGACGTCCTGGGGGAGGGCTCGAAGCCGATAGCCCTCGGAAGGATGGATTTTATAATTCCATTCCGTCACGAAGCCGCCAGGCAAAATCAATTCATGCTTCCTGACCTTGTAGTTCGAGTTGGGATCATTTTTCTTGTCAGGATCAGGTGGCGGGCCGGAGTCTTCCCACAAATAAGTGGGCAATCTCTGCAGAATGGGTGGCAACGGAGTGCCGACCGCGGCATCGGTCGCGCTTACCAGTCCCCGCCTGGCCTTTTCCACGGCCAGACGTATGAAATAAGGTTTGCTAAGGTCGTCAGAATCACCGTGCTCGTACTTATCCAGCTTCTCGGCTAGATACGTGCTCTTTACATAGTCTTCGAGTGACTTGCGGAGCTCCTTGGTTTCTGCTCCACCGTAATAATTCCGGTAGGCGGCATCGACGAGGCCGAAGGTCTCGGTAGTTTCGACGACGCGCGCAGGCCCGTCTTCGGAGAGAAAAAATTCCCGGGTCTCCACCTGGCGGCTACTGGAAGAAGGCAACTCCGGGGTAAGAACGAGCGCGGTGGTTTCGGGCCGCACCACCAGTGCCCAGCGGCCCTGGTCCTCTACCGGCAAGTCAGCTGACCGCATATATTTGGCGGTGGCGTCGATCCAAAGATTAGGGGTTCCGGGAGCGAAGACGATGGCATGGTCGAACTGGCCCATGCCCGGAATGTCGCGCGGAATATCCAGACCGGGCCCGGTGGACAGCAGGGCCAGGTAGGCAGGGATTCCGGCGCCGCGAAGCATGGCGACGAGCAATGCTGATTTATCTTTGCAATCTCCATATCTATGGGCCAGGGTTTCGGCGGGAAGATGAGGGATCAGGGCGGATTCTCCGAACTCGATGCCCGTATAGCGAACATTCTTGTGCAGCTGTTCAATCAGGCTGTCAGCGATCCTGGTTCTTTCCTGCTTCTGACGGGCGATGTCGACGAACGGCTTTACCTCGGCATTGGCAATTTTCGCGTCAACGGCTGCACTGTAAGAGCGGGCGATTGCATTCCATGATTGAGCAATGGAGAAACTGATTTGCGGCCGGTTGGGGATATCAGTTGGCCGGTAAGGTTCCCAGTCTTCCAGAGGCTCCAGAGGCCCGTTCTCAAAGCTCAATCGCAAACGGCCAGCGTCAACTTTCTTCTGGACGGAAACTTCGGGAAGCAGTTTCACTTCATATGTAAAGGGCGAGCCGGCGGGCAAATCGATCAGTAACCTCGACTTCTCCACGGGGATGTGGCCGCCAAATAAAATCTGGTGAAAGACCCCGGCGTCAAACATGGCCTGGGTATCGGTATAGATAATTTCTTCCTCGATCACGGCGCCCGGCGCCACCGCGGGCAGCGGCGCGCGCACGACCCGGTCATCGCTATAAAGGTCGTCTGACTGGGAGTGCACGGAAGATTCGGAAACCGTCTTGGAATCCAGCAAGTGGACGGCTGCGTCCGCTGTAATCACGCGGGCGGCCAACCGTGGCCGTTGTTCGTGCCAGGGCTGGAAAACTGCCTGCATCGAACCCCACTGACTCACACCGGCCGCGGTAAGAATCTGTACCACCAGATGTCTTGATTCCACCCGGCGGCCTGCCGCATCAAAGCTGAAACTTTCGTCGTGCAGCAATACGATGGAATTCTGCTTGCTGCGTGAAGTGACTGCCGCAGCGCTCTTAAGAATGGCTGCGGGATCGCCGGAACCCATCGGCGCGTCCCAAGGCTGGGCCTGGGCGAACCCGACGGGACAAGAAACGAGCAATGTGAGACTTACCGCGAATGAGGCAAAAGCAATAAAACGGATCCGTGACATTAGGGGCCTCGATAGCTCTGGGTATGATCAATTCAATTCTGCCGCGGGTTGGGACGGCAAAATCGACGGATTAGCTAAAGCTGCGCTTCGATGATATTCCATCCAGTGGAAATAAATACAGGCCATAAACGCAAGTCTGGATGCTGCTATAGCAATGGGCTATAGACTCGTGCGCTTCCACGAGGACGACCGTATGACACCGGGCATTCAGCTGGTTATACTCCACGGCTATGAGCGCCATGCTTTGCCCGAATTGTTCCGCTAAGACCAGCAAGGCTGCCGGCAAACCCTACTGCCGATCTTGCGGGTGGAATATTTTGGCCGCGGAAAGACCCTTTCACCTCAACCTCTGGGCCTATATTTTCCTTGCGGCGATTATTGTGATGGTGTTAAAAGCCGAGATTTTCAACGGAGTCCGGCTTGTGGTGAGTGCTGGATTGATTGTTCTTGGGGGAATTGCCTATCTTGCGAGCGTCCTGTTCCTGCGCCATTTTCGAATACTGCGAGAAAAACTTTCGATCGGTCCCTATCAGCGCAAGTCATGGCTGAACATCGAATGGATCAGCAAAGTACAGGGCGCCGGCTCCAATCCCGGGGGAGATTCCGCTTCTCGGGCTGAAAGTCACGTCGACTTAATCTGCGAAGTAAACCGGACCGAAGAATCAAGTCCACTCGAGGCGGAAGAGTTGGTGGAGCCTGCGTCCGCCCAAATGAAGACTGAGACGGAAAAGTTTCGCCGTCTAGGAGCGATCCCCTTGCCCCGACCGGTGCGCATGACCGACCGTGGGCTGGTTTTGGTTGTGCTGAGTGTGGTGGCGATCCTGGCTGGTTATTGCCTTTTAGGTTTCAAAGCCTGGGAGAGCCTCGTGTCTAATTCATCCACCAGTGAACAACATAGATGGCTGTTGATCGAGACTATCCTCTGGACCGCCATATGGATCAGATCCTGGCGAAACTTAAGGAGGGAACTGCACCTGTTCGCCGAAGGGGAAATCGCCTTAGGTAGAGTGATGAATCAGGAGACAGGGCGAGCAGGATCCAGCATCACGTTCTATTTTGCCGATGCGAAGGCCCGGGCCATCACCGGGGCAGGGATTGATCGTTCCAGACAATATTATGAAGGGATGGGGACGGTTGTGTTTTACGATCGCGCTGATTCAGCGAAGAATGTGGCGGAGCCATGCGCGTTGTTCAAGATTGACACTCGAAAACTGGCACACAAGCCCGACGAGTTGGGTCCGCAAGGATAACAAGCAAACTGGATATTCGCAGTTAGCCGTTTAAGGCTGGTACACCCACGCCTGTTCAGTGGAGATGGGCCCGTTGGCGCGCCCGGAGGAGGAACTATATCCCCCTGAAACCAGGACCCGGCCATTGCGCAACGGGGTGGCGGCGGCAAAGTAATGCGGTTTGCCCACGCTTCCGCCGGAGGAAAATGTTCCAGTCGCGCTGTCGAAGATCTCGACCTCGGCAGCGCCTCCGGCGAGCAGTACCTTACCATCGCGCAGGATAGCGGCTGCGCCGGGGATTTTGAAGCGCGGCGATCGCATGTTGCCGATGGACTTGAATTTGTTGGTGCGGGGATCGAAGATTTCAGCGGTGCGGACGGGATGCCAGTCGCCGTCGGCGGATCCTCCGATGATGAGGACGCGGCCATCGGGCAGCAAAGTTGCCGAGTGTTTTTCGCGAGGAGAGGTCATGTCTGCGATGTGCTGCCACGAGCCGGTCTTCGGATCGTAGATTTCCGACGAGGCCAGGGCGCTGGACTGGTTCTTCACGCCTCCTGTTATCAGCACCCGTCCATCTTGCAGAGCAACCGCCGCATGAGCAACTCGTGGGGTTTTCATGCTGGCTGCGACGCTGAAACGGTTTGATGCCGGGTCATAAATTTCAACAGTGGCCAGCGGTTGTTCGTCACCATTGGCTCCGCCTACCATCAGGACTTTCTTATCAGCCAACACCACTGCCGATTGTCCGGATCGCGGAGCGCTCATGGCAGGGCCTGGAGTGAAGCGTCCGGTTGCCGGGTCGAATATCTCGG
>JBBQUE010000455.1:0-3976 GCA_038212805.1 Bryobacterales bacterium
GATACTTGCGAAACTGAAGTACGCCACCAACGCGCTAACCGCGACCATTTGTATACTTGCCGGCGGAGGACCGTACAGATTCCACGCCTCCGCCGCAATCAGGAAGGCCACGAAGATTCCTGAAGCATAACGCCCCGCGGGATTGCGCTCGCGCGTGCAGTACATGTAGACCAGCCATCCCGCGATCACCAGCAGGCTCTCCAGCGCGAACGTCCCTTCCCGGAATCGCCACAGACCCAGCCCCAGCGCTCCCCGTGGCCCCCCTCTCGGCAACAGCAACAGATCCGGCCCGTGCACCAGAAAATCCAGCACCCAGTGCGAAAACACGCACACCCCCAGCGCTGGAACTTTCGATATCCGGTAGATCAACCAGGCCCACACCGCGGCCATAAACAGGCTATGCGTCCACGGCATGAAATAAAGGTCGAGCGGACTCGCCGCCAGAAACCCCGGGACCACGCGCGCCTTCTCAATCCCCAGCAAAATCGCCGCTGCCCAAAGAATATCCAGGAACTGCACCGCCAGGAAAGTCGCGCCCAGGGATGTGCCGGGCGCCCATCGTTTGGCAGCCAGGGCTACGGCGTAATGGCCGATAAACATAGACTCTCAATGTAGCGCAAGTCCGCCCTTTTGGCGTCGTGCATACTAAGAAAAGCAACGATGTCCCAAGACCCCTATTTCGCTGAACTGGAACGCACCAAAAAGGAATTTTTCCACATGGGACAACTGGCGCAGAATGCATTGGCGGATGCTCTGCTGGGGTTAACGGCATCGGATGCCGCGGCCGCCGCCCGTGCCCGCGCCCTGGAGGCTGAGATCGACGCTTTGAACCGCACGTTGAATGCGGGCTGCCTGCGCCTGATGACCCTGCGAATTCCCGTGGCCGGCGATGCGCGCCTGGTCACCGGAATGCTGGGCGCCATCGTCGACCTGGAACTGATTGGCGATTACGCCGACGACATCGCGGTGCTGGTCCAGGACATGCCCAAGAGGCCCACCTCAGGCGTGTTGCTGGAGTTCGCCACCCTGGGACAGAAAGTACAGGATATGTTGGCGCAAGCCGCCGATCGCTGGCGTGCGGTCGAGAAAGCCGAGGAGCTTTCGCTGCGTCCGGCTCAGACCGTTATCAAGCGCAGCTGTAACGATCTGATGAGCAAAGTTGCCCAACTGCGGCCCACCCCCGGCAACGCCGTGAACGTGGCCCTCATCCTCACCTGCAAGTACCTGGAGCGCATCGCCAGCCACAGCGTCAGCTTGGCGGAACAAGCCGCCTTCGTCTCCGGTGCGATCTAAAATCAAGGGAATACCCGCGCTCCAGCCGGAGTAGCGGCGCTGACGGGACGTATCATCGCACCGGGCAGCGCCACTATTGGTGTACTGAAGCCGCGTAGGCTTTTTTCAACTCATTAGCAACCACGTTTACCGCGTCCTTGGCCTTATCCACTACGGCACCCATACCGAAGAATTCGTGCGTCACGCCAGCATAATTCCGATAAGCCACCGGTACCCCCGCCGCCATCATTTTATCGGCCAGTTCCTTGCCTTCCGACCGCAAAGGATCAATCTGCGCCGTGATAATCGTCGTCGGAGGAAGCCCCTTCAAGTTAGCCTCGGTGGTCAGTGCCAGCAGCGGATTTTTAGCATCGCCCGATCTCGCGGCATATTTGAAAAACCACTGCATCATGGCCCGGTTCAAGGGCTTGGCGTTGGCATTCTCCCGGTACGAGGGAGTATCGAAACCAGTCTGCGCCACCGGATAAATCAGGCCCAGATAAACCGGCATCGGCCCACCTTTCTGGCGCGCCATCAGCGCTACTCCCAGGGCCATGTTGCCGCCCGCGCTTTCGCCCACCACCGAAATCCTGCCCGGATCGCCCTTCAGGTAGGTCGCGTTACTCCGCACCCACTGATAAGCTGCATACACGTCGTTATGCGCCGCCGGGAACTTGTTCTCGGGCCCTTGCCGGTAATGCGTGGAAACCACCACGGCTCCGGCGGCATTGGCCAGTGCACGGGGCGACGAGTCGTAGGTGTTCAAATCCGCGATTACCCAGCCGCCGCCGTGAATATAAAGTACGATCGGAAACGGCCCGGTGCCCTTCGGCATATAAATGCGGATGGGTATCTGGCCCCCAGGTCCGGGAATTGACCGGTCCTCCACTTTTTCCACCGCCTCCGGCGCGGTACTCTTTCCCTGCTTCTGCAAAAGCGCCTTCACCGCGTCCGCGGGCGTGGGCTGTTTACGGGCCTCCACCGGAGTCAGTGTTTCAACCGGCTTGCCGCCCATTGAGGACAGTTGGTCAAGCACGGCTTTCATCTGCGGATCGGGCGCTGCAGGCGTCTGCGCCGTCAAAGTGCCCGCCAGCAACGCCGCGGCGCAGGTAAGATACTGGATTCTCAGGTTCATCTCTTGATAGAGGTGGTAACCGCCGCTCTGTTTCGCCTGTACTCGAAATCGTGAATAATAGAAGCTGTGCCTGAACCTGTGAAAGGTCCGCTCTTCGGAAGCCAGTCCCTCGCCCTCGCCTTGATAACCCTGCTGGCCTTCCGCGGCTGCCCCACGTGCTGGACCATGGGCCTGATTGAGACCAGCATTGCGACTTTTCGCAGGCGCGGCCCGGGACGCCCCGCGGTATGAATCGCAGAGCGTTTCTCGCCCTGGGCGCTACCGGCGCGTCTCTCGCCCCGGCCCGCACCGCCGGCCTCGACGATACCCTCCGCCAAGGCATCGCCCGCCGCAAGATTCCCGCTGTCGTCGGCATGGTCGCCAGCAGAAATCGGATCCTCTACAGCGGCGCATTCGGCCAGCGCGACTCCTCCAGCACGCCCGTGAAAGTGGACAGTCTGTTCCACATCGCGTCCATGACCAAAGCCATCACCACGGTGGCCGCGCTCCAATTAGTGGAGCAAGGCAAGGTAGGCCTGGACCAGCCTGTCTCCCGGCATCTTCCCCTGTTTGAAAAGATTCTGTTTGAAAAGATGAAAGTCCTGCAGGGATTCGACGCCCAAGGCGAGCCCACCCTGCGCCCCGCCGCCGCCATTCCTACGCTGCGCCAATTGCTCACCCACACCTCCGGCCTCTGCTACGACACCTGGGATGGAGACATGTTCCGCTATACCTCGAAGCGCCCGGAGCCGCAAACCGCGCCCGGTCCGCTCATGTTTCAGCCGGGCACCCGCTGGCAGTACGGGCAAGGCCTGGATTGGGCCGGCCGCCTGGTGGAAGCCGTCAGCGGCATGACATTGGAGGACTACTTTCAGCAGAAAATGTTCCAGCCCCTGGGAATGAAAGATACCAGTTTCCTGGTGCCCTCCGCGAAGTTTGACCGGCTGGTCACCATGGCGAAAGCCGAGCGCAAGCCGCCCACCCCACCCAAGAGCTTCAACGGCGGCGGAGGCCTCTATTCCACCGCGGCCGACTACGTCCGCTTCATGCAGATGATCCTCAACCACGGCGCCGGCATCCTGCAGCCCAAAACCGTCGATAGCATGAAGGTCAACCAGATCGGAGCTTTGACCGCGGGCAAGATGAAGTCCTACAAACCCAACGTCTCCGCCGACGTAGATATCCAGCCCGGCCACACCGAAAAATGGGGACTGGGATTCCTGATCAACCCCACGCCCTACGCCGGTGGCCGGTCAGCGGGAAGCTTGGCCTGGGCCGGCCTCTACAACACGTTTTACTGGATCGACCCGAAACGCAATCTCTGCGCCGTGCTCCTGATGCAGTTCCTGCCCTTCGTGGACAAGGCAGCCGTAGGCCTGCTCTCGGACTTCGAACAAGCCATCTACCGCTAGGGCCCCCTAATGCACCCGCAACCGCGCCATGTTGGCGATCAGCCGCAGCCCGCAATCGCCGTCCAACGTCAGGATCGATTCCGGATGGAACTGCACCGCCTCAATAGCCAACTCCCGATGCCGGACGCCCATGATCACGCCGTCCTCCGTTTCAGCCGTCACCTCCAGGCACGCCGGG
>JBBQUE010000456.1:0-3969 GCA_038212805.1 Bryobacterales bacterium
CTTGGCTTCCATTTCAATGTGGACGAACTTGGCGCCCAGGCTCTGGATTTCTTCCTTCACCGCGCTCCGGACGTCGTAGGCGGAAACCACCGCGCCCAACCGGCGGGCGGTCGCGATGGCCTGTAATCCAGCCACGCCCGCGCCGATCACGAAAACCCGCGCCGGGGGCACGGTTCCCGCAGCCGTCATCATCATGGGAAACAGGCGGGGAAGCGCATCCGCGGCCATCAGCACCGCCTTGTAGCCGGCGATGGATGCCATGGATGAGAGCGCGTCCATGCTCTGCGCGCGAGTAATGCGAGGGATGAATTCAACCGAAAATAACGTTGTGCCCCGCTCCGCAATTTGTTGGGCCAGCGCCGGGTAAGTGAGCGGATCGCAAAACCCGATCACCGTGTGTTTCTGCCCATAGATGCCAGGGTCCGTTACCCGGACTGCAAGCAGCACCTGCGCGTTATCCAGCACCTCGGCAGCCGTTCCGATGCGTACGCCCTTGGCTTCGTATTCGCTATCTGGAAAGCCCGCAGCCAGACCTGCGTCCCGCTCCAGCCAAACCGTCGCTCCTATCTTAGTCAGTAAATCTATCACCTTGGGAACCGTCGCGACGCGGCGCTCCCCCGGGAATGTCTCTGTGAGAACACCAACGCTCAGCCCCAATTTGAACGGATCCTCCGGCAGGTTGTCAAAAACCGAGTATATCGAATTCACGCCGGTGACGGGGCGGACATCCAATTGGCCGGGTGCCTCGTATTACCTAGTGGAAGTAAGTAAACTCATCGAAAGGGAAAATATTCACATGAAATATTCACTGGGAATTAGCGTTGCAACGTTGGCATTGGCGGCATTTTCGCTCTCCGCGAAAGAGCCCATGGTCGGCGGCCACAAGATGGATCCCAAGAAAGATATCATCGACAACGCGGTAAATTCCGCCGATCACACCACGCTGGTGGCCGCGGTGAAGGCCGCGGGTTTAGTAGACACGCTGAAGGGCACGGGCCCATTTACACTATTTGCCCCCACGAATGAAGCGTTCGCTAAGTTGCCCGCCGGCACCGTCGACACGCTTCTGAAGCCGGAGAACAAAGACACGCTGGTGAAGATCCTCACCTATCACGTGGTTCCGGGCCGCTTCACCTCGCAGGACATCAAGGCCATGATCAAGAAGGGCCACGGCAAGGCGGAATTGAAGACCGTCCAAGGCGAAACGCTCACCGCCATGATGGACGGCGCCACGTTGGTGCTGAAAGATCAGAAAGGCTCAACGTCGCGCGTAACCATCGCCAATGTAATGCAGTCGAACGGCGTAATTCACGTCGTCGATACCGTTGTTCAGCCCTAATTTATCGCGGAAGCATGGGAAATAACTCACGGATTCGGGCCGCATCCGGCTGGGCTCCGTATTCGCAGATCTCAAACGCTTCGTAGTAAGCCGGCAGCTTACCGGGATACCATCTCCGGTAAGCTGCTTCCACTTCGGGCGTCGGAACCGGAATCCGGCGCTTAGCCAGCCATTTTTTACGCTCTGCCTTGCCCGCCGGAACTTCCACGCTGGCATTCACGTTGGTCTGGAATTCATAAAACTGAGATTCATTCGCGTCTAATGCGTCAATCTTCTTATCCCAAACGGACGTAATATCCACCACAATTTCCGGTTTGAAGGGCGTGGGCTTCTGGAACCGGTCTTCGTAATACAGGAACGTGGGGTTGCGCTTCACGATGGGAACGTTCGGCAGCAGCGCCGGGACCGCTACCAGATAGGCCGCATCCTGAACCAGCACGCCCGTATAACGATGATCCGGATGGTAATCGTTCGGCCGGGGACTCAATACCAGGTCGGCCTGCCACTCCCGGATCTTCCGGATAATTTCCATCCGGTTTTCGAGCGTGGGCATTAGCTCACCATCGTGCACGTCCATGACGTCGTACTCAATCCCCAGGATTTTGGCGACATTGCGCGACTCCGCCCTACGGCGGCGAGCCAGAGGCGCACCCCCCTGCACTGGATGTCCCGCGTCCCCGTTGGTGGTGGCGACAAATTTCACGGCGTGGCCCATGCTGGACCAAAGCGCGGCGCAACCCGCGGCCCGAATTTCGCAATCGTCCGGATGTGCTCCAAAACCGATAATCCGAAGTGCCGGGCCGCGCTGGGCCAAGGCTGCTGGCACACCGGCAGCCAGGGCAGTGAGGAAAGTTCGCCTGTTCATACGCCTGATCATGGATATGATTGTAAGCATGCAGCGCCGAAATTTCCTACTCGCCACCGGAGGTGCCCTGGTAGCTAACGCGGCCACTCCCTCAACCGTTGCCACCATTCTGTATGGCGATAAGTCCGTAACACTCGACCATGCCCGAATCGAGGGAACCGAACTCTGGGTGCGCCCCGCCGACCTTCCCCGCATCAACGAGTTTGAATTGAAGCCCCAAGGCGCATGCCGCGCCGACCTCTGCATCCCGGTCTCAAAAGCCCTACGTAAGGATGGCTGGTTCCATTTAACCGGCTTCGCCCGCCAGACCAAACAAGCCTTCGCGACGGACGCCGCCGTTTGGAGCTTTGCCGAACTGCCCGTGCTGGGTGGGGAATTCCTGCGTTCCCGCATGAGTCCCGATTTTGCGGTCCCGGACCGCCAGGGGCGCTTAATCCACCTGTCGGATTTTCGCGGCAAGAAAACCCTGGTGATAACCTGGGCATCCTGGTGAGGATGCCGCCTTGATCTGCCAGGCTGGCAGAAAGTGTACGCGGAGTTAAAGGACCAGAACTTTGAACTGATCGCCGCAGCCCAGGACACTGGTGGCGAGGCGGCGGCCGGCAAATGGTACGACGCCGCGAAGGCGACCTACACCACGCTGGTAGATGTAAACCACGCGGTGAGCTCCGCCTATCAATTCATCAATGTCCCGATGGGCGTCTGGATCGATGAAAAGGGCCGCGTGGTGCGCCCCGCCGAACCAGCCTGGACCACGGACCAGACGCTGAAAGTGGGCGAGAAGAGCATTGTCACCGAAGGCAAACCCTACGTCACGGCGCTTCGCGATTGGGTGAAGAATGGCGAAAAGAGCGTTTACGTTTTATCCGACGAGGAATTCACCCGGCGCGTAAAGCCCCGTTCCGTGAATGAGATGGAAGCCGAAGCGAACTTCAAACTGGGCGTCTGGTTCCATCAGAAAAATCAGCCTGAACTGGCGGCAAATCATTGGAAACGCGCCGAGGAGTTGAACCCGGGCGATTGGAACTACCATCGCCAGGATTGGAGCTTCACCCCGGCCGAAGCCGGAAAGAAGTGGCTGGATAAGTTCCAGAAGCTGGAGCAACCGTATTATCCAAAACTGGAAATTCCCATAGCACCACACTAAGGTGGTGCTATTATAGAGGCGTGCTTGCAGCTGAATTGACGACCACGCCGTCGCGGTTCTCCTCTCTCTTTATTGAGCAGCGGTACCAGCTATACACCCCGGAAAACCACGAAGCTTGGCACCGCCTGTATTCCATGCAGGAACCGCTGTGGCTTCGTTATGCCAACCGCCATTTCCTGAGGGGCCTGGATACGCTCCACCTGAATCCCGAACGGGTGCCCCGCCTGGAAGACGTAAACCGGTTCCTGCATCCCCTGACCGGATTCCAGGCCAAAGCGGTCGCGGGATATGTCCCTGGCTTCGTTTTTTTCGATTGCCTGCGCAACCGTCAGTTCCCCACCACAGTCACCATCCGCAGCGCCGACCGGCTGGATTACCTGCCCGAACCCGACATCTTCCACGACATTGCGGGCCACGTTCCCATGCATACCGACCCGCAGTTCGCCGAAACTCTGGTTCGCTTTGGCGAGTGCGCCCACACCGCCGCCGACGTGGCGGCAGCCATCCGCGACCCCGAACAGCGCCTGCGCTCGCTGACCAGCGCCATCCGTGCCATGGCGCGGTTCTTCTGGTTCACGGTGGAATTTGGCCTGATGCGGGAAGGAAAAGAATTAAAGG
>JBBQUE010000457.1:0-3966 GCA_038212805.1 Bryobacterales bacterium
ACCGGCGTTTGCACATGGGGTGAGAGGCGCTGGGCGCATTCTGCCGGGGATAATCGCAGCCATGCAGCAGTGTCAGTGCGGTGGCGGCTTTTCGCTTGGTCGCGGTTGGAAGTTCGGCGAAGCTTTCCGCGGCGGTCGCGGCAAAAACAATCCTCACAAGCCGTTGCTGGATTTGACGTCTTCCCAGTCGATGATGCGTCCTTCGCGGAAGTCCGCCTCGGCTTTATCTCGAAGGATACCTAGAGCGGCTTGATGGGCTGCCTCACTTTCATCGGCAAAGGCTTCCAATGCGTCGTGGCCGTTGATCAAGGCTGTGAGAGCTGAGTTCACGTTACCCTGATATTCCAGCGCAAGCTTTGTCAGCATGCGATCCAGATCTTCGTCAATCTCGATCTCTCGACGTATCATGCCGGAAGCATAACACGCGGGTACGGCGGTTGATGATTTAATAGTTGTCGCCGTGAAATTGATTCCGCTTTATCTACTTTGCGCTGCGCTGGCTTGCGCGCAGCATCCTCAGGACAATCAGGGACGCGTTTTGTTTGTGAAGTTGTGCTCGGCTTGCCATGGCGATAGTGGCAAGGGTGGGCGCGGCTCGGATTTGACTTCGGGCCGGTGGAAACATGGGCAGTCGGACGAGGAGCTGCGGCGCAACATTACTGAGGGGATTACGGGTACGGAGATGCCGGGGTTCCCTTTGGCGGAGGGGGACGCGGCGGCGCTGGTGGCCTTTGTGCGCGCATTGAGCACGGGCGCGCGGGCGGCGGTGAGCGGGGATACCAAGAAGGGGCGCGCTTTGTTCTTTGGGACGGGGGGATGCAGCGGGTGCCATATGTTTGGCGGGCAGGGCGGATTGCTGGGGCCGGACTTGAGCGAATCGGGCAAGAAGGATGCGGCGGCGCTGCGGAAGTCGATTATGGATCCCGATGCGGAGATCGCGGCGGGATTCGAAGGCGTGGAGGTGAAGACGAAACGCGGCGAAACGGTGCGGGGCGCGTTGCGGCAGGAAGATACATTTTCGCTGCACGTGATGGACAGGAAAGAACGCTGGCACAGCTTTCTGAAGGACGATGTGGCGGAGGTGAAGCGGAGTACGGAATCGTTGATGCCAAAACCGAAGCAAACGGGGGCGGAAATTGGGGACGTGGTGGCGTTTCTGGCGCTGACCGGGCGGGGGGAAATAGCACCGGCGGATTGGAAGCCCGCCGCTGATTTCAACGTGAGTTTCGAGCGCTTGAAGAATGCGGCCCGCGAGCCGCAGAACTGGCTGACCTACTGGGGCGATTATCGGGGCACGCATTCCAGCCCGCTGAAGACGATTCATGCTGGCAATGTCGCTTCGTTGCGCGCGCAATGGAGCCATCAATTTGGCGCGGGACATATTGAAACGTCGCCCATCGTGGTGGACGGGATGATGTTTGTGACCGGGCCGCTGAATGATGCCGCGGCGCTGGATGCGCGCACCGGGAGCGTGCTTTGGCAGTACAAGCGTCCGCTGCCGAAGGTGGCCAGCCACTGCACTGTGATGACGAACCGGGGCTTTGCGGTGCTGGGCGACCGGCTGTATCTGGGGACGCTGGACAGCCATCTGGTGGCCATGAATGCGAAGACCGGCAACGTGCTGTGGGACGTGGAGGTGGAGGATTACAAGAAGGGCTTTTCGATTACGCACGCTCCGCTGGCGATTGACGGAAAGATTATTGTGGGCATCACGGCGGGGGAGTGCGCGCTGACCGGGTTCGTGGATGCCTATGATGCGTCCACGGGGAAACGGTTGTGGCGAACGTATTCCATTGCGCAGCCGGGCGATCCGAATCGGGCCAGTTGGGCGGGCAATTCGGCGGAATTTGGGGGTGCGCCCACGTGGATGACGGGGACGTATGACGCGGAGACGAATACGGTGTTCTGGGCCACGGGCAATCCGGGACCGGATTACAACGGGCGCGGGCGGGCGGGCGATAACCTTTACAGCAGCGCGGTGCTGGCGCTTAATCCGGAGACGGGGAAGATGAAGTGGTGGTTCCAGTTCACGCCGCACGATACGCATGATTGGGATGGAACGCAGACTCCGGTATTGGTGGATGGCGTGGTGCGCGGGCAGAAGCGGAAACTGCTGGTGACGGCCAACCGGAACGGGTTCTACTATGTGCTGGACCGGACGACGGGAGAGTTTCTGACGGGGCGGCCCTTTGCCAATCAGACGTGGGCCAAAGGGCTGGACGATCAGGGGCGGCCGATTGTGCTGCCCAATACGGATCCGACACCGGAGGGCAATTATGTTTGCCCGGATGCAGGAGGAGCGGCGAATTGGGGGGCGCCATCGTATGACGCGGCGGCGGGTCTGCTGTTTGTTTCAGTGCGGGAGACGTGCGCGACGTACACCAGCGTGGAGAAGGATCCGAAGCCGGGCGAAGGGTTTACGGGCGGCGGATCGGAACTGGATCCGAAGGTGGGCGAGGCGGGGTTTGTGCGGGCACTGGAAGCTGGCAGCGGCAAGGTGCGGTGGAGTTTCCCACTGAAGCAGGGTTCGCCTTCGACGGGAAATCTGGCGACCGCGGGTGGGTTGGTGTTCGCGGCGTCGGCGGATGGAAACCTGATTGCGTTGGACTCGCGGACGGGGAAGCATTTGTGGCACTACCAGACGGGGGCGCGGATTGTGAGTTCACCGATTTCGTATGCGGTGGACGGCAGGCAGTATATTGCGATTGCGTCACAGTCGGTTTTGATAACTTTCGCACTGCCGTAATCGACTAAAATAAAATTTGGCACGATTCCTACTTGCAACATTTCTGATCTGCGCAGGCCTGCCGGCACAGACCGCTGACAACGCGTTTTTCGAGGCCAAGATCCGGCCGGTGTTATCGAAGTGTTATGGATGCCATTCGTCGAAGTTGAAGGCTCCGATGGGCGGACTGGTGCTGGATACCAAGCCGGGACTGTTGGCGGGCGGATCTTCCGGGCCAGCGATTGTTCCAGGGAAGCCGCAGGAAAGCCGGTTGCTGAAGGCGCTGACCTATACAGATGCGTCGCTGCAGATGCCGCCGATGGGGAAGCTGCCGGATGCGGTGATTGAGGATTTCCGGCAGTGGATTGCGGGCGGGGCGAAGGATCCGCGAGCGGCAGCGGCGGTGGCATCGGCGGCATTAAAAGGCATGGCGGTAGAAGCGGGGCGCGCATGGTGGGCCTTCCAACCGGTGCAGGAATTGCCGGCCCCGGCCACGCAGAACAAGACCTGGGCCAAAACCAAAATTGATTCATTCCTGCTGGCGCGGATGGAAGGCAAGAAGCTTGCGCCGTCGGAGCCCGCGGACCGGCGAACGCTGGCGAGACGCGCCTATGTGGACCTGGCCGGGTACAAACCGACGTATGAAGAAGTGGAGGCATTCGCGGCGGATGGGTCAGCCGATGCCTGGGAAAAGCTGGTGGACAAACTGCTGGCCGCCAAGCAGTATGGCGAGCGCTGGGGACGGCACTGGATGGACGTGGCCCGGTTTGGGGAAGATAATCCTACGTCGGAGGCCACCAACCCGGCCTATCCTTTTGCGTGGCGCTACCGCGATTGGATTATTGAGGCGATGAACAAGGACGTGCCATATGACCGGTTCGTCAAGCTGCAAATGGCCGCCGACTTGATGCCTGGATTGGCGCGGGAGGATCTGCGGGCGCTGGGGTATCTGGGGGCGGCTCCGATTTATCACAAGGATCAGCGGCTGTCAGCGGATGTGATTGGCGGATTTTTGACGGACGACTGGGATGAGCGGGTGGATGCGGTGTCGCGCGGCGTGCTGGCGATGACGGTAGCGTGCGCGCGCTGCCACGACCATAAGTTCGACCCGATTCCGACCAAGGATTATTACGGACTGGTGGGAGTATTTGCGTCCACGCAGCGGACCGAGCGGCCGATGTTCGAGGTGGATCCAAAGGTAGAAGCGCGCTACATGTTTGTGCGGAATCGGCTTTTCGATT
>JBBQUE010000458.1:0-3946 GCA_038212805.1 Bryobacterales bacterium
ATGCTGCCTTGGAACGCTCTTCCGCCGTTACCGCACTCGGGCTCGGCACCAGATTTTGTTGGAAGGCATCCATCAGCGCGTGATACGTAAACTTTCCCGCCCACTGGTTGTCGCAATAGGTCATATTGTCTTTCCAATTCGGGCCATACACCGTATTCGTCCCAAAGTCGAAACCCAGCACCGCGTCCGCGCCGCCCAGGCTCGGGCTGATGCGTCCGCCTTCGTACGGGTATTTTTCGCCACTCGTGGCACCGCAAAATTCCGCGTGGTACCGCATGAAATTGTGGGCCACTTCGTGCGCCCCATACCAGTCGCCGTACGATCCATCGGTATCCCACACGAAGGACGTACCCGGACCCGACGGCCCCGTAGGCCCGGACGAAGCGAATCCCGGCAGCCCGTCCGCGCACCCCCGCATGAATCCTCCGCGATCGTCCACCATGCCGTAATAGCGCGCGTTCGCCGGAATGCTGCTGGTCGGGTTCTGAAGATCCTCCAGACGCTTCGCCGTCAGGAACGCGTTCACCACTTCGCAATCCGGCAGGCCGCGACCCATGGAACGCGAGATATCGTCGTGGCGTAGCCAAAACCGGACGCCGGGAACCGGCCACGCACGCGCAATCCAATTCGCCATCATCCGCACGTGCTTCTCTTCGTTGATGATCGCGGTGCCGTCTTGATCCTGATACCCAATCGAGTAGATCACCAGCGCCAGCGGCGGCACATCTTCGAAGGTCACATCCAGGCTCACCGCATTGTTGGTGTAATCGGATTCATCCACCGTGCGCGTAAGAGCGCTCGGGTTCACCTCGGCCCGCAATGAGACGGAGCCCTGCCGGTATCCGTCCGGCAATTCGAAAAGAAACGCCTGGTCCCGAATCGTCCGGTCGGGATTCGCCACAACATTGATCACGCTTCCCGGATTAACGGGCGAAAGCGTGATGCTACTGTCGCCCTGCCGCGCCGTCAGCAAAGCGCCCGCAGTCACCGTCCCCTGGGAACTGCGCACGTAGAAGCGTACAAAGGTGCGTTTCTTCGCCACCAGCCGCACGCTATTATTTAGATCTTGAATCCCCTGAGTAACTTCAACGGCTAAAGCAACCAGGTCCACCGTTTGGGCGCGGACCGCTGGCGGGAAACACATACCAAAAGCCAGGCTGGCAACCAGCATTACTTTCGTCTTGAATGTAATCATCTGTAAAGGAGATACCATGGCGCGATGCCAGTAAGCAACTGCCCATGGGTACGGCAGAGCCTATTTCAGCTCTACCGCCAGCAACCGCGCCGCCGCGTCCGCGTCCTGCAACGGCAATCCAGCCACGCCGGCCACCCACTTGTCCTTCGCGAACACGAACACCGGCTTCCCGGCATCCATCCCGAAGTACCCGCCAAAGCTCGGCACCAGCTTCGCCCCGGTCAACGCTTTCCGCCAGTCCGGCAGCAGCACCGCGGCATCCATGGCGGACCCCACCTGCGTGGCGAACATCTGGTATTCCTTGCCGCCTTTACTATATGTCGCCACGCGCCCGCCCGGCATGAACGCCTGGCCCATCAATTGCCCCGCGAATACCTGGGTTTTCACCAGATTAGCCGCCGGAAAGCTCACCATCGGGGTATCCGGCATCGCCCCCACGCGCACCACCGGGGCGGCCTCCGGAACCTTCCCCGGTTCCCCGCCACAACCCACCAGCGCCGCGAATGCCAACGCCAACGCCCAAGCGCGCATCCTTAAGCCTTCGCCTCCACCGACGTCATATATTCGCTGTACGGCCCCTGGAAATCATGGATCTTTCCATGATCGAAATGCCAAACGCGCGTAGCCACTTCGTCGATCAAGTCATAATCGTGGCTCACCAGCAATACCGTGCCCTCATACTTCTGCAGCGCGATATTCAACGCATTGATCGATTCCAGATCCAAGTGATTCGTCGGTTCGTCAAAGATAAGGAAATTCGGCTTCTGCAGCATAATCCGGCAGAAAATCAACCGCGCCGCCTCGCCGCCCGAAAGTGCCGCCGTCGGCTTCATCCCCTCTTCCCCGCTGAATAGCATCTGCCCCAGCAATCCGCGCAGTTCTTCTACTGACGCCTGCGGTTCAAACTGGTGCAGCCACTGAATCGCCGTCATGCCCTTCTGGATCGATTCCTTGTGGTCCTGCGAGAAATACCCTACCGACGCCTCATGCCCCCACATCACCGTCCCCGCATCCCGCGCGAAGGCTTTGTCGTTCTCCTCCACCTGGACCGGAGCCCCTTCCAGCAAGCACCGCAGCAGCGTCGTCTTGCCGCTTCCATTGCGCCCCATCAGCGCGATTTTCTCGCCCCGCGTCAGCTGCGCCGTAAAGCCCTTGATCACTTTCAGATCGCCATACGCCTTCGTCAGCCCCTTGAAATCCAACACGTGCTTGCCCGAGGGCCGCTTCATGTCGAACCGGATATAAGGCCGTTGGATATTCGAGCGTGCCAGATCCGAGGTCTGCAGCCGCTCCACTTCCTTCTTCCGCGACGTCACCTGGCTCGACCGCGTACCCGCCGAGAACCGCGCGATAAATTCATTCAACTGCGCGATCTTCTTGTCCCTCTGCAGGTTCTCTGATTCAATCCGCGACCGCACCTGCGTCTTCGCCATCACCATATCGTCATACCCACCCGTGTAGGTAATAATCGTTTGGTAATCGATATCCGCCGTGTGCGTGCTCACCTCGTTCAGGAAGTGCCGATCGTGCGAAATCACAATCAGCGATCCGTCATAAACCCGCAGATAATCCTGCAGCCAGTGCACCGAATCCAAATCCAGGTGGTTCGTCGGTTCGTCCAGCAGCAGCGCCCCCGGATGCCCGAACAACGCCTGCGCCAGCAGCACCCGGACCTTCTGTCCGCCCTGCAGTTCGCTCATCTTGCGCTCATGCAGCGATTCGTCCACGCCCAACCCATCCAGCAAGATGGCGGCGTCGCTCTCCGCCGTGTACCCATCTTCCTCGCCGACAATGCCCTCTAGCTCTCCCAGGCGCATCCCGTCGTCGTCCGTCAGTTCATCCGGCGGTTTGTCGTAAAGCTCTTCCCGCTCCTGCAGCGCTTTCCACAGGGGAACGTTCCCCATAATCACCGTGTCAATCACCCGGAAAGCGTCGAAAGCAAACTGATCCTGCCGCAGCACGCCCAATATCTTGGGCTTTGTGATGGAGCCCTAGCCTGGCTCCAACTCCCCGGTCAGAATCTTCATGAATGTGGATTTGCCCGCCCCGTTCGGACCCGTCAAGCCATACCGGCGACCAGTCAGAAACGTGGTAGTAACATCTTCAAAGAGAATTTTGGCGCCGAAGCGCATGGAAACATTATTTACAGAAATCAAAGCAGATATTCTGATTTTACCAGTTTTGCCCCACGCGGTGTTCTTGACGCCTGACGTCCTACGTCTTACACTGAAAGTGTCTCTTGATAGTTTCTTTCGCTTGTGCCAAAACCGAAAAGCTCAACGCCGGACACCATGTAAAAAAGTTCGACAGCATCATCGATCCGGCGCGAAGAAAATTGCGCATCCTCGCCGCGGCCGCCACGCTCCAGGATCTGAAAATACCGCCCGGCAACCGGCTGGAATCCTTAGCTGGGGATAGAAAACGCCAGTACAGCATTCGCATCAACGATCAATGGCGGATTTGCTTCATATGGAACGCCGGCAACGCGGAACGGGTCGAAATAACGGACTACCACTGAGGGATCATAAAATGCCTATCGAATCCAGATTGCGCCCCATCACCCCAGGAGAAATCCTCAAGGAAGAGTTCATGGCCCCGCTCGGCCTCACCATGAGCGCCCTGAGCCACGGGTTGAACGTACCCACCAACCGCATAAGCCAGATTGTGGCCGGAAAACGCGCCATCACCGCCAGCACGGCCCTGCGCCTGTCCGCCTTCCTCGGCACCACCCCGCAATTCTGGCTCAACCTC
>JBBQUE010000459.1:0-3940 GCA_038212805.1 Bryobacterales bacterium
CTCTACCTCTGCGGCCCTGCCGGTCTCGTTGGCTTCGACTTGGACGGGAACCTGGTTTCCGAGTTTCATGTGGGAAAGGAACTCCCTCCGGCGCCCCTGGTCCGTATGGCGGTTGGCGTGGGTATGTCCGGAGTGGGACCAAGACTGTGGATCGCCACGCAAGGAGAGGGCTTCCTTATTTTCGATGGACGCACGTTTGTGCAACTCCGTCCCGACGCCGCTGTTGGACGATCAATTACGTCGGTTCTTCCGCTGCCCGGGGGCCGCGTGCTTTTCGGGACCGAAAAATCCGGCGTGCTGGTTTGGGATGGCCAGATCCTGGCGCAGTTTCACCCATCGTTGGCCGATTTGCATGTGACCGCGCTCGCGGGAACGGAGTCGGATTTGTGGGTCGGCTCCATTGATCAGGGTGTTCTTCACTGGCAGGGCGGCAGAACCGATCGGATCGGCGAGGCTGAAGGCCTGCCCGACGTACGGGTGCTCTCGCTTGCGACCGGGCCGGACGCTGCGTACGTCGGAACTGCGTTGGGAGTGTCTGAATTTAAGGATGGCCGGTTGAGCCGTAACCTTGCTCCGGGCGTGTTTGCGAAAACGCTGCTCGTTCGCGGCGAGCGTCTGGCCGTCGGCACGCTGGAGGAAGGTGTTGTCGAGCTACCACTGAAAGCGGAACGGCCGAGACCCAATGGCCGTGGGAATGTTACGGGTCTAACTAGTGTGCAGCGTTTGCTGGAACTGGATGGGCGCCTGTTCGTGCTCGCCGAAGACGGTTTGTACGAGAAAAATGGGCGCGTTTCCGCAGTGCCGGGCTCACGCTTGACGGACCGCAACATTTCGGCTCTGCAGGTGGATGGGACCGGCCAACTCTGGATTGGCTATTTCGATCGCGGGTTGGACATTCTGGATGCGAGTTTCGTACACCGGGCACATTACGAAGACGAGCACCTCTTTTGCGTAAACCGCATCGTTCACGATCCTGCCCAGGGGGTGACCGCGGTCGGGACAGCCAACGGCTTGGTGTTGTTCGATGCCGCATCGCGCCTGAAACAGGTGATGACCAAGGCCGACGGCCTGATTGCCAATCAAGTCACGGATATTTTGTTTCGGGCCAAAGGCATGACGCTGGCGACTCCGGCTGGGCTAACGATGATCGACGAGTCGGGGACGAACAGCTTGTACGCTTTTCACGGCTTGGTGAACAATCATGTGTACAGTTTGGGTGCCGACCAGTCGAAGTTATTGGTGGGGACGTTAGGTGGCCTTTCGATGCTGGAAGCCGGGGTAGTGCGCGCGAGTTACACGACGGCGAACTCGGGCTTAAAGCAGAACTGGATTACTTCGATTCAACCAGTTGACGGAGGCTGGTTTGTCGGTACGTATGGATCGGGCGTTGTCGAACTCGATTCCGCAGGGCGCTGGAACACGTTCGCGGATATGCGGGGTCAGGTCGAAATCAATACCAATGCTATGGCCGTGACTCCGCATGCGGTTTACGCGGGTACGCTCGGACGCGGACTGGCGGTGTACGGCTGCACGTCGGGGCGTTGGAGCTTTGCGACCAAAGGCTTGCCATCGGCGAACGTGACAGCGGTTGCGGTTGCGAGCGGCTATCTGTACGTGGGCACCGACAATGGGCTCGTCCGCATTCCGGAACGGCAAGTGCCAATCCAATGATCCGAGCACTGGTCTTGCTTGGCCTGACCGCACTCCTTCTGTGGGGCGACGCAGGGGTGATTCTGCCTACCGACAAGCCGCAGCCTGATCCGGCGATTTTGTCGCTGGATGAGATGACGATCGACATCCGTATAGATAACGGTCACGCCCGCGTCCGCGTGCGGCAGATCTTTGCGAGTCACCGGCCGACAGTAATGGAAGGTAGCTATCTGTTTGCCCTACCAGGCGAAGCCGTGGTGTCCGACTTTGCAATTTGGGACGATCTGACCCGCATCCCTGGCGTCATCCTGGAACGCAAACGCGCCGAGGAACTGTATACTTCGATCCGGAATCAGGTGATCGATCCGGGCTTGTTGCAACAGGGTGAGCACGATGCGGATGAGGCCCGGCGCACCGCTGTGTTCAGCGCGAAAATCGCGCCGATCCTGGCATTTGGCACCAAACGGGTGGAGATGGAGTACACCGCGCAATTGCCTGTCGAGCGCTTCGAATCGTTTCTGGCCATTCCGCTGAAGCCCGATACCTATCGCCTGCAAATGGCGGGTTCGCTCACCGTTAACTTCGAGATGACCTGCGCCCACGCACTGCGCGATTTTCAGGTGGTCAGCAAGGCTTACCCGGTGAAGATCGCCGAGCAAACGCCTCATCGCGTCAGGTTTTCCTACAGCGGCAGGATGGTGAAGCTGTCCGAAGACTTTGCGGTGAAGTACACGCTGGAATCCAAGGGCGGAGATCGGATGGAGATCTCCTCATATAGGGATAGGCAAGACGAGCCGGGTTTTTTTGAAGCGTCGGCACTGATCGCCGGATTCAAGACGGGGTCAACCGAATCGTTGGGTCCCAAGACAGTGATCGCCCTGTTCGACAACTCGCTGTCGATGCAGTGGGAAAAGCTGGAGCGGATTTACCAGGCGCTGGAGACGACGTTGCGTGCGTTAACGCCGTCCGATCGTTTTAACCTGCTTCTGTTCAACACCACGGTTGCTCTGTTCCAGCCTGCCCCGGTGGTGGCAACTCCGGAAGCGGTCGAGAAAGCTTTGGCTTTCGTCAAGGCCAGCAGTCTGCGTGGCGGCACGGATCTACAGGGCGCGCTGGAAGCCGCGCTACGTCAGTCGTCCGGGCCCGATACCTACACTGTTCTGCTCAGCGATGGTGGCGCAACACGCGGGATCATCCAAAATGGAAAGCTCGCGGAATGGTACGCCTCCAAGTGGAAGCAGAAACCGGAAACTCAGCGGCCCCGCACCTACGTTTTCGCCGTCGGCGACGACGCGAACATGCCACTGCTGAAGATGCTGGCCCGCAACAACGGCGTGGTCCAGTGGGTTCGATCCACTGAGCCGATCGAGTTTAAACTAAACGCCTTTCTCAGCAAGATCGGACGGCATCCAGTGGAGAATCTGCATCTCACCGCGACTCCGTCGAACGACCTCGACTTAATCTATGCGTTGCGCGACACTACATTTCCGGGTTCGATGCAATCCTGGGTTGGGCAATATAAGATCCCGCTGCAGCGGGCGAGTTTTACGGCTTCAGGGCTGCGCGACGGCAAGACGGTGGAGATGCGGGCAGCGGCCCCGCTTCCGGCTTACGAATTGCAACATGCGGATCTGCCCCGTGTTTGGGCGAAGGCGCGGGTTGACGCGCTCCTGGAAAAGATCGAGCGCGACGGTGAGGATGCAGCGAGCATCGACGAAATTATCCGGCTGTCGCGCAAGTACAAATTCGTCACGCCCTACACTTCTTTTCTCGCAGCGCCGCGGGCCCTATTGCGGCCAAGACTCATACGACCTGGCGATCCGTTGTTGCGCGTGAAAACAGATTCCTCGATCATATCCGTCGTTGCGCTATTCCCTTTTGGCCCCGTGAAGAAACTGCGCTACCTCTCCGATGAGGACACTTGGCAGACCCGTTTTCTGGCCCCCGCCGATCTGGAGGACGGGGTCCATCGCGTCCGCCTGTTGATGCGCGACAAAACGGGCCATGTTTATCGCGAGTCGAAAACGTTTGTCATTGCCAGTAAGCCGCCGATTGTGCGCGTGAAGCTGGAAAAAACGCGGGTGCGGCGCGGCGAGAGCGTCAACATGCGCGTCGGAGCTTCGTCAACCACACGCACCATCACGGCCCGCCTGTATGGGGCGCAACCCGTTAGGCTGCGATGGAATCCCGACATGGCCTCAAGCACCGGAGCGCTGCTGGTTCCTCCGCACTTGGCTCCGGGCAAATACACTCTGACGGTCACGGCCGAAGACTTCGCCCACAACATCGG
>JBBQUE010000460.1:0-3935 GCA_038212805.1 Bryobacterales bacterium
TCAAACTCGGAGCGATATAAGAGGGTGGATTGGTGACGGACGCCGAACAGGAGGGTGACGGGGTAGGGTTCCAGTTCGTTTGGCAGAGCTTCCAGTATCGACCGGAATGGCGTGATGCCGGTGCCGGCGGCTACGAAGATGGCCTCGCGGCGGGGTTGCTTGAGGACGAAGTAGCCCAGGGGGGCGCTGGTTTCGACCGTGCCGCCAGGGGACATCTGGAACAGGAATGGGGAGAAGAAGCCGTCCTCGATCAGGTTCAGGCCGATCTCAAACTTATTCCCGCGGGGAGCGGATGCGATGGAATAGGCGCGGGTGACCTTCTTACCAGAGAAGTCGCGCGAGAGGGAGACGAACTGGCCGGGGATGAAGGGGAACGTTTCCACTTCAGGGACTTCGAAGACGAAGTGCCGGACCTCGGGCGAAATTTGGCGGGTTTCCAGCAAGCGGGCGAGCAGATCAGCCTCCCGCCAGCGCGCTTTGGGCGCGATCAAGCAGGGCGTTCACGAGAGCCGGATGGCCATCGAGCGGCGGCGTCACGGTGATGGAGATTTGCGGTCCGTGCGCGTCGGCGGCTTCACGGATTAGCTGGGGAAGGTCGCGCTGGAGGTGGGTACCCAGCGTGAGGAAATACGGGATTACGACAATTTTTTCCGCGCCTCGTTCCACCAGCGTATGGACTGCGCCGGCGAGTGGGGGTTGGCCCAGTTCGAGAAAGGCGGGCTCCACGGGGTGGCCTCCCGCTTGTGCCAGTTGCCGGGAGGCGATGCGGAATGCTTCATTGGCGCTTTCGATACGGGAACCGTGTCCGAACAAGATCAATGCGGTCATAGTTCAATGAGTCGCGCAGGTTCCGGTTCGATTTTTTCTTGTTGTTCGGCGATCTCGCTGAATTGCTGTCCCAGAAAACCAATGAAGACGCGGCCCTTGGCGCGGCCGTTGTTGTTGCTGAGCGCGATGCGCTGATACACCACTAAGATCGCCAGGACGACGGCATCGCGGAGTTCGGGTTTGCCACTCTCCTTGAGCTTGGCCTGGTAATTCTGAATGTGGTTTTGCATCACTTTGTGCACGGTGGCCGCAAAGGGATTGACCGGGAGGGATTCATAAACGATGCCGCTGTTCAAGGACCGGTAGGTGCGGGTGAGCGAGTCCAGAGCTTCGCGGATATCGGAATCCACTGCGCTTCCGCTTTCAGCCACCCCGGCAAACAGGCCGATTCCGAAGTACAGCATAAGTTCGTTGTGCTGGCGGAGGAAGTATTCGGGGACATCGATATCGGCGTTGGGCGCGGTGGCGGGATCCCAGGGAAGCAGCTTTTCATGCAGCCGCGCCTCCTGCAGATAGGGGCAGGAAAGTGGGCAGTTGATGGTGACTTCGCGTTCGTTGCCACAGCAGATGGAACAGATGTCGCCCTGCACTCCGGGGCAATGGCGGCGGGGCTTGCGGGTTTCACAAATGATGCATTTCATGAGGACTTCAGGGGGCGAATACCACTATCGTATCATTGGGAAACAATGGTGCGCACCGATCTCTATCTGAAGGTTCAACTGGATCATGGCAAGGACGAGGATCCGAAGAAATTGGCCGCGGAAGTGGCGCGGCAACTGCTGAAAGTCTATGCCGTGAGAAACGTGGAAGTTCAGAACGTGATCAGCGAAATTTAGCCGCAATACCGGGCCGCGAGCGTGAGCGAGTCGGTCTTCCCGCCGCAACCTGGAATCCATCACTTGCGGATCACTTTCAAGGCAGCGCTGAACTGGCCAGTATTTAGCCCAGCAGGTGCAGGTAGGTGCGGTTAAAAAAGCCGTCGGTCATGCCGGCGATATAGTCGCATACGGCGTGGTGAACGGGGACGTCGACGGTGTATTCACGGTACTCTTCTGGCAGTGAACCGGGGTGATCCAGAAGGTATTGGAACATCTCGGCGATCATCCGGGCGCTCCGTTTTCGCTCCTGCACCAACGGGTCGGAATAGTAAACCGCGTGGAACAGGTATTGTTTCAGCAGGCGGGCGGTGGCTTGCGATTCGGGTGTGAACGTGGCCAGGCGCCGGGGGTACAAGCGGACCTCTTCGACGCTGGAGACACCGGCGGCGGTCGCGGCCTGCAGGGTTCCGTTGATGAGACCGGAGACCAGGGAACCGATCAAGGTCCGCAGGATTTCGTTGAACAGCAGGCGCTCGGATGCGCCCGGAAACTGGCCTTCCTGTTCCTCATAGATGCGGTTGAACTCGGGGACGGCGTGGCGGATTTCGTCAATTTTCACCAGGCCGGCGGCGTAGCCATCGTCGAGATCGGCGGTGTTGTAGGCGGCTTCGTCGGCCAGGTCGATCAGCTGCGCTTCAAGCGGCGGGCGTTGGCCGGGGAGGTATTCGTCGACAGCGGAATTTTCGCCGGGCTGGAAATCGCGGGAGTGCTTGACGATGCCTTCGCGGACTTCGAAGGTAAGGTTGAGGCCAGGGAAGCGGGCATAGCGATGTTCGAAATGCTCGACAATGCGGAGGGCGTGGATGTTGTGCTCAAAGCCGCCACCGAAACGGCGCATCTGGCGATCCAGCTCCTCTTCGCCGGAATGGGCGAATGGGGGGTGGCCGACATCGTGGACCAGTGCCAGGGCTTCGGTTAATTCCTCATTCAGTTCCAGGACGGAGGCCACGGTGCGGGCCATCTGGGAAACCTCAATAGTGTGGGTAAGGCGGTTGCGGAAATGGTCGGAGATTCCGGCGGTGAAGACCTGGGTTTTGTCTTCTAGACGGCGGAAGGCGCGGGCGTGGACTATGCGATCGCGGTCGCGCTGGAAATCGTCCCGGTAGGGGTGGGGGAGTTCCGGATATCTGCGGCCGCGGCTGCGTTCAGCGGGAAAACGCAGCTTAGCGAGCCGGGTCACTTTTGCGAAAGATCGCTCAGTGCGCTCAAGGCTGTGCGGCTGACGGCCGACCGGGTATTGGCGCGCAGGGGTTCAAGCAGCTTACGGGCTTCCACCGGATTCGTGGGGCCGATCAGGCGGGCTAGGGCAATGGTGGCTTCCTCCTTGGAAACCAGCACCGTGGGATTATCCATGATGGACCGGATGAGCTTTTCGCCTTCGGAGAGTTTCCCTTCGGACTGATAGATGGTGGCTAGGGAGAGTTTGGCGAGCGAAGCGTAGGACTTTTCATTCGATTCGGAGACGGATTTGAAGAACTTCCGGGCTTGGGCAAGGTCGCCTTTGTCGGCTGCGCTGGTAGCGAGGTAGAATTCGGCGATAATGCCTTCGGCGTCGCCGGGATACTTGGAGGCCATCTCGGCAAAGGCTTTGCTGGAGGCTTGGTCCTTGGCGGTCTGCGTGGGGTAAGCAAGCGTGAATTCGTTCTGCTGAGGACCGACGTTGGCGTTCTGAATCTGGAGGGCCGCCGCGAGCGCCTCTTCGCGGACGCCGTGCTGGTAGCTGCGATACCAGAAGGTGCCGGCAACCAGGATCACTACTGCCAGGGCGATTGCGCCTCCACGGATGAACTGCGCGCGATGATGGCCAACGTAATCGACACCGTGCTCTACTTCCAGAACAAAATGATCGCTTCGTAACTCTTTTCGGGTGACTCTATCCAAGCAAAAACCTCAAGCGTACCAATGAAAAAACCTTTAGCCGGACCCCTCAAGGTACCATACGCCGGCTTCCGGAATATGGGGCTTCCATTTCCAGGCGCAGTTTTCGAATCTAAAAGAAGAGAGCCTCAGCGGCTTCTATTCCAGCACCCACCGGCCGGACTTCGACCGCGGACAGCTGTGAGAAATCCGGGCGAATTAATCGTACTCCAGCCAGTCCGGAGCGAGCATCATGGGCCGCAATTCTTCGAATACCTGCATAAACCGCTCCTTGGCTCCGTGAAACTCCCGCACCACCCGCATCATGGCGGTCCGCACAATCACCCACTCTTCCTGGAACTGGATGGAACT
>JBBQUE010000461.1:0-3930 GCA_038212805.1 Bryobacterales bacterium
CCATCACCTGATAAACCTTGAACACGCGGGCGAAGCTTTCCCGGCTCCCATGCAGCGGGAAAATGGGATCCTTGTCCCCGGATTCGGCGATCAGGGGCCGCGGCGCAATCAGACCCGCGACGTCGTACATCTCCGCCCAGTTCAGAATTCCGGGTACGTAGTTGTCAATACAATGCGAGATGCTCACAATGCTATCGCGGAAGGTGTTCAGGTACCCGCTGATGAAGGCGGCGCGGATGCGCGGTTCCAAGGCGCTGGCGAAGGTGGTGATGGTGCCGCCGCCCGAAATACCCATGCACCCCACGCGTTTGGCGTCCAGCTCCGGGCGCGTCTCAATCCAGTCAATGGCGCGCATTACGTCATAAGTGCGCCAGCCAATCATGGTTTCGCCCAGCAGCAATGCCGCCCCGGCAACCGGTTGGCATGCGCTGGCCCCCGAACCTTTCTTGGCCGTAATGGCATTGCGGCGGCAACCGAAAGCCATGGGTTCAATCGCCAGGGCGGCCATCCCGTGCTCGGCCACCTGCAGCGCGAAATCGAATTGATAGAAAGGCTTCTCGGTACGGTCTCGGCCGTGTTCATCAATGCCCACAAGGTCGTCCACGCCCCGGCCATGACCAGGAACGCAAACCATAGTGGGGAGTGGGCCCTTGGCTGCCTTCGGGGTGATCAGGTAGCCCAGCACTCCCACGCCCGGCCGGCTTTCGAAGAGAAACTTCTCGCGCCGGTAGGCGGGGAATTCTTTCACTTCCAGCGTGATGGGGTTGAGGGGGCTCCTGGTTGCGGGAAAGCCGCCCAGCAGCTCAACCAACTTGGCCCGCAGGTTCTTCTGCCAGGCTTCGGCATCCTTGCGGTTTTGCGCCTGAAACGTCAGCTTGAGCGGCGCTTGCCGGTAGCGCTCCACCGTATAGGCCACGGGATCGAAGGCTTTCATCTCAACCTTCGATTCGAAGCCCGCCAGCGGACCTCCGTATTTCGGCGTGGCGGAATCGTCTTGCGCCATGGCGGTTGAGGCGGTGGTAGCGGCAGCGGCCAAGCCAAGCTGCCTACGGGTGATTCGTGCGGGCATGGTGTTTATTTTACGTCTATTTTCATCGCTCTTCGCCGGGCAGCCCAACCTTCTTTATTTACCTGCTGGCTGCGGCCCAGCGCCAAGGCATCCGCAGGCACCGATTTGGTGATCACGGAACCGGCCGCCACATAGCTGCCTTCGCCCAGTTGCACGGGGGCAACCAGCGTGGAATTGCTGCCCACGAACGCCCCAGGCCCGATGGTGGTCTGGTATTTCTTCACGCCGTCGTAATTGCAGGTAATCGTGCCCGCGCCGATGTTCACCTTCGATCCAATCTCGGAATCGCCCAGATAGGCCAAGTGGTTCGCCTTCGCGCCGAGGCCCATGTGGGTTTTCTTAAGCTCCACGAAGTTCCCGATGCGCGCCCCGGATTCCACGTGGTTGTCCATGCGAAGGCGCGCGAACGGCCCCACATGCACATCGGAATCGATCCGGGAACTCTGCAGCATGGTCATGGGAGCCACGTTTACATAGTCCGCCAGAATACAATCCTCCACGATGGAGTGCGCCCCGATACGGCAATCCGCGCCGATCTTGGTCTTGCCAAGAATACGGGTGTAGGGCTCCACCACCGTGTCCATGCCGATCACCACCTGATGATCAATCGAGACCGTCTCCGGCTTCTCTATAGTTACGCCCGAGAGCATCAGTTCGTGAGCTTTGCGCGAGCGGAAGATCTGGTCCACCACCGCCAGTTCCACGCGCGTATTAATGCCCAGGAGTTCGCTGCTGTCAGCCACTTCCAGGATGCCCATCTTGTGACCGGCCCGGCCCAAAATCTCTGCCATGTCAGTTAGATAGTATTCCTGGGCGGGATTGTCCGGGCGAATTTCGTCCAAATGCTTCCACAGCAAATCGGCCTGAAAGCAGTAAATTCCGGAATTCACGAGTTGTATTTTTTGCTGCGCGGGGGTGGCGGCTTTCTGCTCCACGATGGCTGCCACGTGGCCGGCATCGTCCAGAATCACGCGGCCGTAACCGGTAGGGTCGTCCACCCGCATCGCTATCAGGGTTGCGGCGGTTTCCCGGCCGAGTTGGGTGCCAATGAGCGCCCGGATGCTGCTTGCCGAAAGCAGCGGCACGTCTCCGTACGCCACCACCACCAAGCCGCCCTGCCCTTCTAATCCTGGGCGGCACATCAGCATGGCGTGCCCGGTGCCCTTCTGTTCCGCTTGCTCCACGAACTTCACGCCGGTATGCGCCAGCGTCGCCTCAACGGCGTGCCGCTGATGGCCAACCACAACCGTGATCCGCTCTGGCGGGGTGATGGCGCTGGCGGTCTCAATCACGTGTTCCACCAGTGAAAGACCGCCCGCCCGGTGCAGAACTTTAGCCTGCCTGGACTTCATGCGGGTGCCCATACCGGCAGCCAGAACCACAATATTTACTGTTGAATCCATAATTTCTTTTCGAAGTTTGTGGGCAGCTTACGAAGCCCGGACGCGCCGGCGCGCTTCACGGGCTAAGTCCATGGCGACCGCCCCGGTGGCTTTCTGATCGTGCCGGACCGCCTCACCCGGCGCCAGCAGGTTAGCGCTCACCACGGATAGCCCCATGGCGCGCAACCGTTCGCAATCGGTATCCACCGGTTGTGCCCGGTTGGCCGCGTACCGGGCTTGTTGCTCCAGCGGGATGGGTTGGTTATTCATAATCACTACATCCAACAATTTCCGGCCGGCATGCTGATGGATGGCATCCACGTGGTCGGACGCACGGAAGCCGGTGGTTTCGCCTGGCTGCCACATCAGGTTAACGAAATACGCTTTGATCGCGGACGACCGTTCGATGGCCTCGGGAATGCCGTCCACCAGCAGGTTCGGTATCACGCTGGTGTAAAGCGAACCGGGTCCGAAGGTGATCAGGTCCGCATGGGCGATGGCCTCCAGCGTCTCAGGCAGCGGACGGCACGGCCCGGGCGTCAAACGAATTCGCTCAATGCGCGATCGGCTCTTGCTGATCCGGGTTTCCCCCACCACCACCCGTCCGTTCTTCAACACGGCTTCAAGAGCCACGTTTTCCGCCGTGGAGGGAAATATGCGGCCGACGCTGGCCAGAATTTCCGACGAAACGCGCACCGCCGTGGTGAAATCACCGGTAATATTTGTGAGGGCAATTACGAAAAGATTCCCGAAGCTGTGGCCTTTCAGCCCCCGCCCTTCGGAAAACCGATATTGAAAAAGCTTCGCTAGCAGGCCTTCGTCCTCAGACAAAGCCACCATGCAATTGCGGATATCTCCCGGAGGGAGCACGTCGAAATCCCGGCGCAGACGCCCGGAGCTTCCGCCGTCATCCGTAACGGTGACCACGGCGGTAATTTCAACTTCACCAGGTTGGCTGGCATAATGCTTCAGGCCATGGAGCAGAGCAGAGAGACCGCGCCCTCCCCCTGCTGCCACGATTCGCAGCGGTTCCATCTCCCTACAGCATCGCAGCTTTCCGGCGTTATTTCACTGAAAAACCTCAGGCGGGATTGTCATCGTCTTCGAAGGTCGGAACCGGTTCTAGGTCTTCGGCTTCAAATACCTGATCGCAGTCAAGGCAGCGGAGGTACTCGATTCCATCGCGCCTGGCCAGCATCTCCGTTCGACTATGCTCACAGATCGGCATAAGAAATACAGTTCTCTTATTTTAATGATGCCGGTGCCATTGTCAAGCCCCGCGCTGGACTAAAATATGCTGGCCGCGGATGAACGCCGATAAACGCGGATAAGAAAACAACACGACATTTACTTGCCTGGGTCTACAAAGCGCCCGGAGCGGAGGCCGCGAATTGCAGCAGGAATGCCAGCCCCATACGGGCTTTCTGATACTTCGGCTTGGGGGGCTCGCACAGCAGCACACCGTCTCCGCCCGCGCGC
>JBBQUE010000462.1:0-3921 GCA_038212805.1 Bryobacterales bacterium
CGGGACGTCATCGTCAACGCTGGGCGGACCGAACTTCGGCCAGATCGTGGTACACCTCAAACCGCGGGCCGAACGCAAGAAGAACGTGGACGCCATTATTAATGACCTGCGACCGAAACTGGCGGGCTTCCCGGGCATGCGCGTCTATCTGCAGAATCCGCCCACCATCCGGATCGGCGGACAGGTGACCAAAAGCCTGTATCAATTTTCCATGCAGTCGCCGGACAAGCTGGAGTTGTACGCCGCGTCCAACAAGCTGCTGGATGAGATCACCAAAATGGATGGCGTGCAGGACGTCACCAGCGATCTGCAGATTCAGAGCCCGCAGATCAATGTGGCCATCGATCGCGATAAAGCCGCTGCCCACCAGGTGAACGCACAGCAGATTGAGAATGCGTTTTATGACGCCTACGGCCCGCGCTGGGTATCCACCATCTACGCTGCCATCAACGAATACAAAGTGCTTCTGGAACTGAAGCCGCAGTATCAGTTGGACCCCAACGCTCTCTCGCTGCTCTATTTCAAATCCAGCACCGGAGCACTAATTCCGCTGGACACACTGGCGAAGGTGAAGGAAGATATCGGTCCGCAAACCATCAATCACTTTGGCCAGTTAAGCGCCGTCACCATATCGTTCAATTTGAAGCCTGGGGCATCCCTGGGCGACGTGGTTGCGAAGATTCAGGGCATGGCCAAGAATGAACTGCCGGAGACAGTGAGCACCAACTTCCAGGGTGCCGCGCGCGCCTTCCAGAGTTCCTTGGGGAACCTGTCGCTGCTGCTGCTGGTCGCCATCATGGTGGTCTACATTGTGTTGGGCATCCTTTATGAAAGCTACATCCATCCGCTGACGATTCTCTCCGGTTTGCCGTCAGCCGGATTCGGCGCGCTGATGACGCTGTACTTGTTCCACATGGACCTGAACATCTACGCCTTCGTGGGTTTGATCATGCTGATCGGCATTGTGGAAAAGAACGCCATCATGCAGATCGATTTCGCTCTCGATGCGGAACGGAACCAGGGCATGTCCCCGGGCCAGGCGATTTATGAAGGCTGCCTGATCCGCTTCCGTCCCATTATGATGACCACCATGGCGGCCCTTCTGGGGGCGGTACCTATCGCGCTCGGTTATGGCGCCGGTGGCGAGGCGCGCCAACCGCTGGGGCTGGCGGTAGTGGGCGGCCTGATGTTCTCGCAATTGGTAACGCTCTATCTGACGCCGGTGGTTTACACCTACATGGCCGCTCTGCAGGAGCGCCTGCACCGGCCGAAGAAAGAGCGGCCCGTGGTCCACGAACAACTGGAGCCGGCAGTCTGATCTCCTGCCGTAATCTGACGAAGCGGTATGGCGATCATGCCGCTGTCGACAACCTGACCCTGGAGGTGGCCGCCGGGGGAATCTGCGCGTTCCTGGGGCCCAACGGGGCGGGGAAGTCCACCACGGTGAAGATGCTCACCGGTCTGTTGACGCCCACCAGCGGCCAAGCGGAAGTGGCCGGCTTTGATGTCGCCGCCAGTCCCCTGGAGGTCAAGCGGATCATTGGGGTGTTGCCTGAGAACCTGGGGCTCTTCGATGCCCTGACGGTGGAGGAGCACCTGCATCTTTCGGGGCCAATTTACGGCCTGACCCGCCAGGAAACGCACGACCGCGCGGATCAGCTTCTGCGCGCGCTGGCTCTTGAAGACGGGCGCCACACGTTCATTGATCACTGTTCCTACGGCATGCGCAAGAAGACCGCGCTCGCCATGGCGCTGCTGCACAACCCGCGCGTGCTGTTCCTGGACGAACCGTTTGAAGGGATTGACCCGGTAACTTCGCGCACGCTCCGCGAACTGATGATCACGCTGGCCGGGCGGGGCGTCACCATTTTCCTTACCTCGCATATCCTGACCATCGTGGAGCGGCTGGCCCAACAGATTGTGATCATCCGGGATGGCCGCATGGTCTGGAACTCCCGCCCCGACGAACTCCCCAAAGGTTTGGAAGACATGTACTTCGAACTGGCCGAGCCGCCCATTGAGGAGGAACTGCCCTGGCTGGACTGCGCTCCGTCCTGACAACGCTTGGGAGGCTGGTGCTGCGCGACCTCAGCCAATTGGAGTCGTTGAAGGGCAACACATTCTTCCTGGCGGCTCTGTTGATGATGCAGAGCGGACCGTTCCTGCCGCTTGTCATCGGGGCGCTGGTCTTGTTTCCGCTCAGCGGTGATCCACTGGGCAAAATCCCGGCCATCCGCCTGGCCCTCTGGCCCCTGTCGCGGCGCGATTCCATCCTGCTCCGCTTTGCCAGCCTATGGTTCAGCCCGGCGGCGTGGATCACCCTGGCGATCATGTTCTGGCTGCGGCAACCGGCCGCCGCCCTGGGATTTCTCGGGTTGACGGTGCTGTTCGCGTTCGCGTCGTCGCGCGTTCCCACCTTCGATCCGATGCGGATCGTTCCCGGCGGCGGACTGATCCGCAAGAACCTGCGTGAGCTGTTGAGCCTGCTGGATCCTTACCTTGGCTGCGTTTTATCGTTGAGCGGGGTGCTGTATCGAATCCTGAGCGATCACCCCGAGCCGGACGCCCTACGGATCCTGTCGCTCATGATCGTGCTGGCCCTGAGCACGCACGCGCTTAGCCTGTTCGGATTGGAAAGCGCGGCCGGCTTCACCCGGTACCGTCTGTTGCCCTTGCGGGGCTGGCGGATCCTAGTTGCCAAGGACGCGGCATTCTTTATCGTCCTGGCGCCGCTGGTGCTGCCCTTGGCTCCGCTGTCCGCGCTGGCAGCCGCGCTCCCAGTGCTCGCCGTGGGACATTACGCTTCGCTCGAGAACCCCGCCGTTCACAGGCGCTGGCGATTCACCGGCGGCGCAACGCTGGGCCCGGCAATGGTGCAGATATTCCTGCTGTTTGGCGCGGGACTCCACCCCAGTGCGCTGGTGCTGGCCGCCTGCCTGCTGCTCTATCTGGCATCGCTCTGGTATTGCGGCCGCCTGTGGGATCGCGCGGCCTAGCTCAGCCGTGGGGCGGGCAATCGTGCCCACAGCTGGGAATGGCCGCCCCACCGGCGTGAGCGAACCGTCCCCGAATACCGTACAATTCACAGATGGAACGTTCCAGACGAAGCTTTCTCAACACTCTTCCGGCCCTGGCTGCCCTGCCTGCCTCCTGGACCGCTTTTTCGAGCGCTCTCAACGCCGCTACCGGCACCCCCGCGGCCAACGACGAAGGCTACTGGTCGCTGGTCAAGCGCCAGTTCCCGCTCGACGCCAATCTGATCTACATGAACGCCGCCAACGTCTGTCCGGCATCCCGTCCCGTGCTGGACCGCCACGCGGAATTCCTGCGGGACTTTCATCAGAACCCCTCGTTCCAAAACCGCGCCAAGTACGAGCCCCTGCGCGAAGGGCTGCGCGCCAAAATCGCCGCCATGCTGCGCGTGAGCGCGGATGAAATCGCCATCACACGCAACACCAGCGAAGGCTCCAACACCATCGTCAAGGGCCTGGATTTGAAGCCCGGCGACGAGGTCCTGATCACCGATCATAATCATCCCTCGAACTCCGATTCCTGGAAGGTCCGGGCGGCGCGCGATGGCTTCACCGTCACCAGTCTGCCGGTAGCGATTCCCGCCGCCAGCCGCGATGCCATCATCGGGCAGTTCGAAAAAGCCATCACGGCGAAGACCAAAGTGGTGGCCATCACCCACGTCACCAGCACCACAGGCATCCGTTTCCCGGCCAAGGAGATTGCCGCCATCGCCCGCAAACGGGGAGCATGGGTTCACCTGGACGGCGCACAGACGTTTGGAGCGCTGGATGTAAACCTGAAGGACATCGGGTGCGATTCTTATGCCACCAGCGCCCATAAGTGGATGATGGGGCCGCTGGAAGGTGGCATTCTGCACGTCCGCGGTGAAGGCCTGGCGCGCATCTGGCC
>JBBQUE010000463.1:0-3921 GCA_038212805.1 Bryobacterales bacterium
AAGAGCAGGACCCCCCTTGTTTTGAGTAGGAGCATCCCAAAGGTCTCCACTACACTTTGAGCGGGATAGCAGGAGGATCCGAAGTCTGAGCGGCGATCCTGGGTGGCGGCTGTTGCGGCAGCGCAAGATTCACCTGGTGCAACAGGAGCGCCTGGTCCGGATCCGGCTCGGTGTAGCGCGGCATGATCAAACAACACCCGTCGTTAGTTGGGAACACCACATCGAGCACCTGAATCGCAGCCAGCTTCTCCAAAGCAGCGCGCGGTGTCAGCCTAGGAGCCTGCCTCCTCAGCCGATGCTTCAAGGTCACGGTCAAACAATAAGCGCCTCTCCGCAGGAATTCGTGACAACCCAAGTAGTCGTTAATATTTTGCCAAAGCGCGCCCGGGACAGCGGACCACCGAGTTTACCGCTAACGTCACAGCGCCCAATATTCATAGGTCTTTCGGGAGGTCTTCCGCATGAAAGCTCACCGGCCCTTTCAGTGATGGGAATGCTGTCGGAAGCGTGGGCCGCTTTCCTTGAAAGCGGGCCCCGGGAGGTAGATGGCCATGGAACTTGATCATGCCCATCATTGAGCCGAAAAGGAAGGGCCGACCTCCGGCCGGTCAGTACTGGATCGCGCCCTTCACATCCAGCCTTACCCGGTAAACCGCCGTTCGCGCCGTAATATACAGCGTGCCGAAATCTGGATCGCCAAATGCCATATTGCTCGGCCCGTCGGCCAACGGGATGTGAATGAGCGGCTTCCCCTCGCTGGTGTATACATTAACGTCCTTGGCCGCCACGTATACGTTGCCCTTCTCATCCACCCGCACCCCGTTCGGAACGCCCACAATGTGCGATATAAACACGCGCTCCCCTGAAGCCTCGCCAGCCTTATCCAGATCGTACGCCAGCACGCTGCGTTCATCCGAGTTCGCCACATAAAGCAGGTGCCCGCTAGCCGAAAGTGCAATGCCATTCGGACGCGTTTTCCATTTCGCCACCACGTCCAGAACCCCTTTCCGCGAAACGTGGTAAACCCCAAAGAAATCCAACTCCCGCGCGTCCTGTTGGCTCCCAAACGCCGGGTCTGTGAAATAAAGCTCGCCATCTTTCCGCACCACAATGTCGTTTGGAGCGTTCAGGCGCTTGCCATCCCACCTCTCCGCCACCACCTCAATCTTCCCTTTCTTATCCTGCCGGACCACGCGCCGCCCGGCAGTTTCGCAGGTATACAGGCGGCCCTGCGCATCGTAGGCGTTGCCGCTGGCCCCGTTCGATTTCGCGCGTATGATGGAAACGCCCTCGCCCGGCGTCCACTTCAGAATCTTGCCGCCCGGAACATCGCTGAATACCAGGAAACCCTCGCGTGACCACACCGGCCCCTCGGTAAACGTGAACCCCGCGGCCACCTTCTCCACCTTCATGTCGGAAAAGTTCTGGCCGGGCGCTACCAGGGCTCCCATGCAGGCAATCGTGAGCCAAACTGTAACCTTGCCGCTGTATCGCATCGTCTCATGTTGACATGCCTCGTGACGTGCTCCAAAAGCTTGCGTTAGCCGCCGTTCTGCTCTCATCCTTCGCGCACGCCGCGCACGCCCAGGTAAAACTGCTGCGCCACCCCACCTACGCCAATGGAAACGTCGCGTTCAGTTACCTGGGCGACATCTGGACGGCCAAGGAAAACGGCACGGCGGTCCAACGCCTCACCGACAACAAGGCGCGCGACGTCTACCCGCGCTTCTCGCCGGACGGTGGATCCATCGCGTTTTCCTCCAACCGCGATGGCAACTACGACGTCTTCGTGATCCCGGTGACGGGCGGCAAGCCCAAGCAGCTTACGTTCCATAGCGCCGACGATAACGTGGTGGGCTGGAGCCCCGATGGGCGTAAGGTGATCTTCTCCTCGGTGCGCGGCAAGGGCGCGTTTCCCAGCGTGGCCACGCTCTTCGAAGTCAGCGTGGATGGCGGCGTAGATGGCGGCATAGAGCAGCCGCTGCCCACCGACTGGGGTGCCAGCGCCAGCTATTCGCCGGATGGCAAAAAGCTGGCCTTCATGCGGCATCCCGCCGTGTGGTCCCGCAAGCATTACCGGGGATCCTACGCGGCCGACCTGTGGGTGATGGACACCGCCGCCAAGAGCTTTGCGAAACTGGGCGATTCGGAGTACAAGGGCAACTACCTGTGGCCCATGTATGGCGCGAACGGCGAGATCTATTTCGTCAGCGACCGCACGGGCAGCGAGAAGAACATTCAGTTCGGCGGGCCGGAGGTGATGAAGAGCGTCAATAATATCTGGAAGTTATCCGGCAAGGGTGGAGCCCCGGTCCAGGTGACGCACCACACCGATGGCAACCTGTTTTTCCCCAGCATTTCGGCGGATCGTAAAACCATCGTGTACGAAGATAACTTCGGCCTGTGGAAGTTGGATACAGCCAGCGGCAAGAGCAGCGAGATTCGCATTGATGTGAAGTCCGATTCGAAAGAGAACGATACGGAACTGGTTACACTGACCAGCGATGTGGAAGGCTTTAGCTTGTCGCCTTCCAACCGGCGCGCGGCGGTGGTGGTGCATGGCGAGGTGTTCACCATCGCGACCGATCGCGGGGAGCCGCAGCGCGTAACCGAAACGCCGTGGCGGGAGCAGGATCCGAAATGGTCGCCCAATGGAAAATGGATCGCATTCGTTTCAGACCGCACCGGACGGCAGGAAGTCTGGATTTCGGACGAGCTTGGCAAGACTCCGAAAAAGGTGAGCGACGCGGATTGCGACAAGTCGGGCGTGGCGTGGAGCCCGGATTCGAAGTCGCTGCTCTGGTCGGGATCGGATCATAAGCTGCGGAAAGTGGACGTGGAAAGCGGCAAGACCGATGTGGCGGCGGCGGGCGAAGCCGGGAATGTGATGGGCGCGCAGTATTCGCCCGATGGCAAGTGGATCGCTTACGCCAAGCAGGACAAGCTGCTGCGATCGCATGTGTGGGTGAAGAACCTGGAAACCGGCGCGGAGAAGATGATCGCTTCCGATGAATTCCAGATTTCCATGAGCCCCAAGTGGACCGCCGATGGGAAGCGGATTTTAGTCTTGGGCGGGATCAGCCTGCCGGCCATGGCGTCCCAAGGCTTCCGCGGCACGGCGGCACAACTGTACGCGATCCCGCTGACACGCGTGGACAAGGTTCCGGACGACCGCGACGTGAACACCGAAGAGCAGGCAATGGCTTTGTTAAACGCTACCCCGGATGCACCCGCTGCGCGCCGGGGCCCGCCGCCGGCCGTGACCGTCAAGATTGAATGGGACGGCCTGGAACGGCGGATCAAGAAACTGACCAGCATGCCGGGGGCGGTGATGGCCGTTGCGCCGGGGCCCGATAGCCGGACCTACGCGTTCATGGCGATGGGCGGGCAGATGGGCGGCGCGGGCGCGGCAGATCTGGCGGGCGCGGGTCCCGGGCTCTACATCATCCGCGAAGATGGCACAGGAATGCAGCGCCTGAACACCACCGTGCAGAGCGAACTTCCGCGCGTTCCCGGCCGGGGTGGCTTTGGGTTTGGCGGAGGTGGAAGCGAACCGCAATGGTCGCGCGATGGACGCAGCGTTTACATATTGCAAGCCCGCTCCATTTACGCCATCGGCGTGCCTGCCATGGCTAACCAGGATTCCGCAGCCACCACGGCGCGCGGATTGCGGGCCACTTTACCGCTGGTCACCGCTCCCGGGGCCCCTTCAGCGCCTGCCGCCGGCCCGCGGCGCATCGCCTTCAATGTACGGATGCAGATTGACCGCCCGGCTGAGCGCAAGCAGGTCTTCGAAGAAGCCTGGCGCACCATGAAGAACCGCTTCTACGATCCTAAAATGCATGGCGTAAACTGGGCCGCGGCCCAAGATAAATACGAATCGCTGCTGGAACATGTGGCAGACGCGGACGAACTGCACAA
>JBBQUE010000464.1:0-3920 GCA_038212805.1 Bryobacterales bacterium
TAAGAGTGTTCCTGAACTCTACCGCGCGGTTTACGGGCGCGAAGCGACTCCGCAGGAAATCGAACTCGGCCAACAGTTCGTGTCCGGCATGCGGCCCGGCAAGCGGCCAGGTAAAAGCGATGCGTGGGTGCAGTACGCCCAAGTGCTTCTCAGCTCGAACGAACTGTTATTCGTCAACTAAGGATCCCGTCATGATGACCAGAAGAGAAGCATTGCAAAAGGTTGGAACCGGGTTCGGCATGGTGGGCCTGGCCAACGCACTGGCAGGCGCGGAGCCGTCGTTCGGCGCTTCGCTGGATCCGAAGACCCCGCACTTCCCGGCCAAGGCTAAGCAGGTGATTTTCCTGTTCCTGAACGGCGGCCCGTCCCACGTGGACACCTTCGACCCCAAACCGGCGCTGAGGAAGTATCACGGGCAACCCATCCCCGGCGATTACCCGAAAGCCAAACAGGAACGCGGGACCCTGATGCAATCCCCGTTCAGCTTCCGCCGCTATGGCCAGAGCGGACTGGAAGTCAGCGAACTGTTTGCCAAAACCGCCGCATGCATTGACGACATCTGCGTGATCCGCTCCATGCAGACCGATCTTCCGGCCCACCCGCAAGCCATCCTGCAAATGAACAGCGGACGGATCATCCCCGGGTTCCCGTCGTGGGGATCCTGGATTACGTACGGCCTGGGATCGGAAAACCGGAACCTGCCGGGCTTCATTTCCATGTGCGCCGGGGTGCCCGACGTGGGACCTAATCTCTGGAGTTCCGCCTTTCTGCCGGCAGCCTACCAGGGCACGTACGTCCCCACCGACGAAGCCGACCCCGAAAAGATGATCCAGCACCTGCGCAGCCGGTCGGGAAGCGCCGCCAGCGATCAGGAGCGGCTTGCGCTGTGGGAAAAGCTGAACCGCATGGAGCTTGACCGGCGCGGTCCGGACGCCCAACTCGAAGGCCGCATCCAATCCATGGAAGTGGCGTTCCGTATGCAATCGGAGGCGCTCGAAGCCTTCGACGTGGGCAAGGAAACAGAGGCGGTCCGCACCCGTTATGGCGTAGTTGCCACGCCCGATGGGTCCGAGATGAAGATCAAATCCGCTACCCGCGATGGCGATTTTGCTCGCGGCTGCCTGGTTGCACGCCGGCTGGTGGAGCGCGGTGTGCGCGTGGTCCAGGTCTACTTTGGCAACGACAAACCGTGGGACAGCCACCACGACATTCTGGTCCATCGAAAGCTGGCGCTGCAGGCGGATCAGCCGATAGCCGCTCTGCTGCAGGATCTAAAAGCTTCCGGCCTGCTGAAGGAAACTCTGGTGGTGATCGGAGGAGAATTTGGACGCCGCCCATGGACCGAGGTTGCCGGGCGCATCAACGTGCAAAACGGCCGCAATCACAACAATGAAGGCTTCACGTATTTGCTGGCCGGCGGGGGAGTGAAAGGCGGGATGGCTTACGGCGCCACGGACGAATTTGGCTACCAGGCTGTGGAAAATAAGGTGCATGTGCACGATCTGCATGCCACCGTGCTGCACCTGATGGGCCTGGAACATACTCGTTTAACGTTCCCTTACAGCGGCCGCAACTTCCGCCTCACCGATGTGGCCGGAAACGTAGTGAAAGACATCATCGCCTGACCTGGTTTACTTCGCAATACGCAGAATTTCGGAAGCTACTTCGCTAAAAGCCGGCTGCAAATCCGCGGTCGTAGCCGCGTAGATATACTTTCCGGCTGGTTTGCTGGAATCGTAGATGGGGCTGGTTGGGTCGTTGCTCACTCGCGTCAAAAACGTGGGGCTAGCCGGGATCGCCGCATTCCCTAGCCCGATCGAAAAAATGGTGATGTTGGCAAGGCTCTTGTTCGTCACCGGATCGTTCACCCCGTTGCGGATATTTGTGGCGGCGCTGTCCGCCGTATTCAGAGTCATGGCTTGGGCGTTGCTACTGTTATGAATGTCGATCAGTCCATATGAATTCAAAGTTACGGATTGGTAGGTAGTATTCGCTGAATTTCCGTAAATGTCCTTCACCGGCACTCCGGCGAAGTCACTTGTGGTGCCCATATTGCCGTACCAGCCGGAATAGTAAGCGCACCCATTCGAATTCGGTGCGGCATTGATATCGCCATTGGTTACGTTTTGGTAGCCGCCCGAGCCGGGGTAGCCGTTGGGGTCCAGAATTCCAAAGAACTGCGACACGTTCATGTACGTGTTGTAGACACCGCGGATGTAGCCCTTCGAAACGTTGTTGGCCAGGGTGTACGCGTCCGCGCCCGTTGGGTTCCCGGCGGTGTACTGGCTGCATCCGCTGCCGGGCACAATGGGCATATCCACCGTGATTCCCGTGGGCTGTCCGTCAGTGAACAGCAGGATGACATTAAACGCACCCGGCTGATTGAGCCCCGCCAGTTGTTGATAGGCGGCCCACAGTCCCTGCGCCGTACTGGTGGATCCCTGGCAGACGATGGAATTGATCATGGCCGCGACATTCGGACTCGCCGTCGAAAAGGTGTTCGCGATGGGAAAATTGGCGTACGTGCTGCTGGCAAACGTGACCAGCCCCACCTGGTCACGGCCCGACGCGAATTGACCTACAAAGTTGACCGCCGCCGCTTTCAGTGGTGTGCAGGAACCGCTTGCCTGCAGCGAGCCGGACCGGTCAACCGTCATCACCACGTTTACGTCCCGCCGTGTTGCGGATGCCACCGCTTTCACCGTGGTGCTGCCAGTCATGTACTGCAGGAAGAGACCCGGAAAGCTCACCATCGCGGTCACGGTCACGGTGCGTTGGTACTGCACGCTGAGATCCACTACCGGAGTCGGGATCGTGGGACTCGAGGAAAAGAAAAAGTTGGTGGGGTAGTTCAGCTTCACATAGTTGGAGGCTGCCGTCTGGGCAGCCGAGATCTGCGCGGCTGAATCGCCCCCCCGCGCCAGAGATCGGGCCCCTGCTAGCGCCGCGCCATCCACCGCGCCCTGCAACTGCGCCTTGATAATGAACAGCAGTGTGCCGTCAAACATCAGCCCCATTACGGGCACCACAGTCACCAGAATGATGGCCGTTACCAGCACCGCGATGCCGCGTTCCCGGGTTTTGTGAGTTCGTTTCATGATGGTCAATAGATGAACCGGGAATAAGTCCCGCCCGACGTCGAGGGTCCCAGGTATGCCACGTCTGGATAGGGAAAGTACACCTCCGTAATCCAGACGGCGTTCCCTTGTGGGATCAGCCCGGTCTGACCCGCCGCGGTTAATGCCGTGGCCAACCCGGTAGTTCGTACCGAAGCATCCGTATTGGCCAGATAGACGCTCGCGGAAATGTTTCCCTGCGAGTTCATCAAGGTGGACGTTGGCGTCCCATAGGCGCCACTCCGCAGCGCGCTGTTGCCCAGCACAATTCGCTGCGTAAAGACGCACAGTCCCAGGTTGTTGCACTGGCTGGTTAGCCCGGCCGCATCGCAATCCGCCTGGTATACCGTGATCGCTCGCGAAAAGATCACCGTCCCGTTGCCGCCGGTCGCCGTCATGCCCGTACCCTGCGCCAGTTGGACGGCCAGATTCTGGTTGGCGCTCTGGGTAAAATCCACGCCATCTACATAGAGATGCGCCATGTCCCGGCAGTTTTGAACCGTTTGAATATACCGGCCCAACATGATTCCCAATCCTGCCGTCCAGAAAAAGGCAATCATCAGAAACGGCGCCACCAGGGCGAACTCAACAATGGTGCTCCCGCGCGTGCTCCCGCGCGTGCTCCCGCGTTCACGTTTCATCGGCCAGGTAGTACTCCGTTTGAGGGCGCTTCCATTACATCTGACGACGATGCGTTAAACGTCATCGAACCGCCTCGCCAGATAGCCGCGATCCACAACCAGGGATAGTTCGTCACCGACACCGTACAGATGTTACCCTGCGCGTTACTGCCCACCCCGGTGG
>JBBQUE010000465.1:0-3910 GCA_038212805.1 Bryobacterales bacterium
TGTGCTGGGCGGCCGGGTCATTGGCATTGAGCTGGCGAAAGAACTGGCCTTGGCCTACCTGGGTGCGCGCTTTAGCGGTGAGGCCCGGCACGTGCGGCGGCTGGCAAAAGTCGCTGCCCTGGAACAGAAGTTCTCCAGCTAAGGCATCGCCTTGAACGCGGTTTCCAGATCGGCCTGCAGATCGCGAACGTCTTCCACTCCCACCGACAAACGGATTAACGTATCGCCAATGCCGATGGCGGCGCGTTGGGCAGCCGGGACCGAGGCATGCGTCATCAGTGCCGGGTGCTCAATCAGGCTCTCGACGCCCCCTAAACTCTCCGCCAATGCGAAGAGGCGGCAGTGCTCTAGAAACACGCGCGTGCTGGCCAGGTCGCCATGCAACTCCACGGAGATCATTCCCCCGAAGCCACTCATCTGGCGCTCCGCTAAAGCCTTTTGCGGGTGGCTGGCCAGCCCCGGATAATAGACCCGCGCAACCTTGGGGTGGCCTTCCAGCCAAGCCGCCAGCCAGGCCGCGTTCTGGCAATGCCGCTCCATGCGCAAGTGCAGCGTCTTCAATCCGCGCAACGCCAGAAAGCTATCGAATGGTCCAGCGATGGCCCCCACCGCGTTTTGGAGGAAAGCCATCTGGGCACCTAAATCCGGCTTTTCGCCCACCACCACCACGCCCCCAATCATGTCTGAGTGCCCGTTCAGATATTTCGTGGCGGAATGAATCACAAGATCGAACCCATGCTCCAGAGGACGCTGCAGATACGGACTGGCGAAGGTATTGTCCGCCACGGTAAGTATCCCGCGCGCCTTCCCCAGCGCACCGATCTCCGAAAGGTCGCACAACTTCAAGAGGGGATTTGAGGGAGATTCTACCCAGATCATCCGCGTGTTAGGCCGCAGCGCCCCCGCAACGGCCCCAGGCTGGCTCAGATCCACGAACGTGAACTGCAACCCCGCCGAGCGACTACGCACGCGCTCAAACAGGCGGAACGTCCCGCCATAGAGATCGTCACCCGCCACCACATGGCTGCCCGCATCCAGCAGATCCAACACGGTCGACATAGCCGCCAGGCCGGAGGCGAAAGCGAAGCCGCGCATGCCCCCTTCCAGATCGGCGATGCAGCCCTCGTAGGCCATGCGGGTTGGGTTCTGGCTGCGGGCGTATTCGAAGCCCTTGTTTACCCCTGGACTCTCCTGCACGTAAGTAGAGGTGGCGTAAATGGGCGTCATGATTGCGCCCGTGGAAGGGTCGGGCGTTTGGCCGGCGTGAATAGCCCGCGTCGGAAAATAATGGCTCATAAGGAAAACCCGCGCTCTTTCATCCAGGCGTCGTTGAATACTTTCGATAGATACTTGTTGCCGGTGTCGCAGATAAACGTCACCACGCGCTTGGGCTGGGTTTGCTGCCGGCAGTAGCGAAGCGCGGCTGCTACCAGAGTTCCGGCGGACGTCCCGGCCAGGATGCCACTGCGCCGCAGAAGTGCGCGCGTGGTCTCCAGGCTTTCAGAATCGGAAATGGTGAAGGCTTCACGCACGCGCGAGAAGTCCGCCAGTGGCGGAATGTGGCCCCCGCCGATACCTTCCACCACCGACGGCCCGGAGGTACCAATCTGCCCGGTCTTTACGTAATCGGCCAAAATCGATCCTTGGGGGTCGGCCAGCACCATGGCGAGTTCCGGCTGTACTCGTGCAAAAAACCGGCTCAGCCCAGCCAACGTTCCGCCCGATCCTACCGCGCACACCACGGCGTCAACATTGTGCTCCATCTGGGCCCAGATCTCGGGGCCCGTGGTGGCTTCATGCGCCGCGGTATTGGCCGGATTCGTGAATTGATTTATCCACACCGAGCCTGGGATCTCGCTCTCTAACCTGGCCGCGATGTCTTGAAAGAACTCAGGATGCCCCTTGCTGACGTCCGACCGCGTTATGTGAATCTCCGCCCCCAGCGCCCGCGCATGCGCAATCTTCTCGGCTGACATCTTATCCGGGATCACCAGGATCAAACGATAGCCACGCGGGATGCAAACCAACGCCAGAGCGATTCCCGTATTGCCGGCCGTGGCCTCAATCACCGTGCCCCCAGGCCGCAGCGCGCCCGATGCCTCAGCCGCTTCCACCATCGCCAGCCCCATGCGGTCCTTGATGGATCCACCTGGGTTTTGCGATTCCAGCTTCAGAAACAAAGTGCATGGCCCCGTATCGAAACCCTTCAACTGCAGCATCGGAGTGTTACCGATCAGGGGGAGAATATCACGTTCAACCGGCGGAGGAAGCATAGCCTGTAAAACTATCTTAGACTAGATCTGAATGCGTCTTAAAGACAAAGTTGCCGTCATTACCGGGATGGGCGCCGGGATTGGGGAAGCCATTGCGATCCGTTTTGCCGAGGAGGGCGCCAAACTTATCCTCAACGATCTAAACGAAGCCAACGCCCGGAAAGTGCTGGAGAAAGTACGCGCCATGGGTGCGGCGGCCGAGCTTTGCGCCGGCGACATCTCAAAGGAAAGCACTGGCGAGGCCCTGTCCGCCGCCGCGCTGAAGGCCTTTGGCGGGCTGGATATTCTGGTGAACAACGCCGCCGATTTCACCCAGTTCAGCGTGGAAGATGCCACCGTGGAAGCGTGGCAGAAGGTATTGGGCGTCAACGTCATCGGCACCGCCCTGGTATCGAAGCATGCCATCCCGCTGCTCAAGAAGCGTGGCGGATCCATCGTGAACATCGCCTCCATGAGCGGGTTCATCGCGCAGCCGAACTTCGCCACCTACAACACCAGCAAGGGAGCGCAGATCATGATGACCAAGTGCATGGCTCTGGATCTGGCTCCGTGGAACATTCGCGTGAATGCGATTTGCCCCGGCTGCATCCTGACCAGCGCCTCGCTTCGCGAAATTGAGCGCCTCGGTTTAACGTTCGAACAGTGGCGCGACGAGATGGCCCCCATGCATCTGCTGAACCGCCTTGGAGAAGTGAACGAAGTGGCGAATCCGGCCGTGTTCCTGGCATCGGGCGAGGCGTCGTTCATTACCGGCACAACCCTGATGGTGGACGGCGGATACACGGCCCGCTGACCCGGCGGGCTACTTAGCCTTTTCGGACCCGGTCTTCGCGCGCAGTTTTTCGATGATCTCGCGGCTAATCTCCACGCTGCCCTTCATCATGTCGCCCGTTACCTTGGGCATCGCTTCCAGCAGGCGCTTGCCGGCCGGCGATTCATAGAATCCGATCATGGCTTGGATGTCGTCATCCATCAGGTTTTTGTCATACGCCGCGATCACGATATCCGTCATGCGCTTTACGTCGAATTCCTTGCGGAAATCTTCGAGGAAACGCTCCGAGCCAGGCATGGAAGCGCGCATGGTCTGCGCCACTTGATCGAACATCTGATCGGCCATCTTTTCGCCGCCGGTCACCGCAATCAGTTTGCGGATATGTTCGATCTTGCGGGCGTGGGCCGCGGTCTCCTGAGCAAAAACGCCCGTCACCAACAACCCGATTCCCAGCACGACCGTAGTCAGAATTTTCAAGAGGTTCACCTATTCCGTATATTCGATACGGTATTCCTCGATCACCGGATTGGCCAATACATCATGCGCAATCTGTTCCAGCTCAGCGCGCACCGCTACCGGATCCACGCCTTCGGTCAAGGTAATTTCGAAATACTTCCCTTGGCGCAAAGAAGCGATAGAGCTGTGGCCCATCCCCACCAGCGCGGTTCGGACCGCCTGCCCTTGCGGATCGAGCACGGTGGTTTTCATGGACACATAAACAAGAGCTTTCATAAACTTCTTATATTGTAAGTGGCTCTTTGCAGCCAGTTGTGAAAGTCAAAAAAGTACGCTTTCTAATGTGAGCGGCTCTGTAGCTTGGGCAGGCGCTTAGCGCGGGTTGAGAGGTCTTTGTACTTTTTTCAAG
>JBBQUE010000466.1:0-3879 GCA_038212805.1 Bryobacterales bacterium
CTGCTGACCAATTTCCTGCACCACTTTGACGCAGCTACTTGTGTGTCCCTGTTGAAAAAGGTGCGTGCGTCGCTGAGTCCCAGAGGACGGGCCTTGGCGCTGGAATTCGTGCCGAATGAAGACCGGGTTTCCCCGCCAACCGCCGCCACCTTCAGCCGGATGATGCCGGTGAGTAAAGGCGGCTGGCGATGCGTACACCGCGCGCGAATACGACGTCATGTCCCGCGAAGCGGGCTTTGCGCGAACCGCCGGGCATCCGCTGCCACCCAGTTCTGAAAAGGCCGTGATCGGCTACGTCGCTTAGGCAGCCTTCGCTTTCGCCAGGATCGGAAGAGTGAACCAGAAGCGGCTGCCCACGCCCGGCTCGCTCTCCACCCCGATCTCGCCCCCCATCAAATGGACAAGCTGTTTGGTGATCGCGAGCCCCAGTCCGGTCCCTCCATACTGGCGGGTGGTGCTGGCGTCCGCTTGCGAAAAAGGCCGGAAGAGGACTTTCTGGATCTGTTCGGAGATGCCAATGCCAGTGTCTTCCACCGTGAAGCACAACCGTCCGTCGCGGGCTTCGCAGTGCAATCGCACCTCTCCCGCGGGAGTGAACTTGACGGCGTTACCCAAGAGGTTCAGGAGAATTTGACGGAGGCGGGCGGCATCGGTGGTGAGATACTCAGGGACGTTTTCGCCCCAATCCAGATGCAGGTCGAGATATTTGCTCTGGGCCTGAGTACGGAACATTTCGAGCGAGAAGTCCAGGATCTCGCGTAGCGGGAACGTGCCGATGTCCAGGTCCATCCGGCCGGCTTCGATTTTTGAATAATCCAGGATATCGTTCACTACGCGCAGCAGGCAGTCCGAGGACGTGGCCGTCATCTCGGCATATTCCCGCTGTTCTTCGTCCAGGGAGGTGGTGAGCAGCAGATCCGCCGTCCCGATCACCCCGTGGATGGGCGTGCGCAGTTCATGGCTCATATTCGCCAGGAACCGCGACTTGGCTTCGTTGGCCCGCTCCACAGCGTGGTGGGCCGCCCGCACGCGCAAGATCAGTACCAGGGCAAGCGCGAGAATCGCGGACGCCGAAGCAATTCCCGCTACCAGCAGGCGGTTCTCCCTGCGGCGCCGCGCCGATTCATCCAGGTTGAGAGTCTCCGCGCTGCTGGATTGCAACCATTTGGCGTAAGTGGGGGCGAGAAGCCCCTCTTCGTTCATGCTCACCACCTCATCCCGAAGCTTTTCCGCGATCGCTGAAAACGACTGTGTGGACCCGATCGCAAGGGGACGTTCGTAGGCGATGGGCGATAGATCCATCGCTATGCCCGTGCAAACCGCGGGACGTTCCAGCAGGACCGTGGTGATGGCCCGTTGGTCAGCCACGGAAGCTTCGATTTGCCCGCTGCAAATCTGTTCAAACAGTCTTGGGTAGGTGGATACAGTGGATAGCAGGACGCCGGGGAATTCTTTGCGGACAAAGGCTTCGAGCACGGGCAGGTTTAGCGTGGCTATCCGTTTTCCCCGCATTTGGCCTTTGTCCGTGATCCGCGCGGTCCGCCGGGTGACCAAGGAAAAGCGGGTAATCAGGATTGGTTGGGTCAGGTGAAGAATCCGCTTGCGCTCATCGGTCACCGTCATCAGGGGCCACAAATCCACTCTTCCGTTTCGGAATGCAAGATCCGGGCCTTCTTGCGCCGGCACCCAGACCAGTTGAATGCCCAACCGGGCGGCTGCCTGCCCGATTACCTCGGCCTGGAAACCGGAACCGGTGCCATCCGGTTTCAGAACGGAATAGGGCGGAGAATTATTCGCGCCCACCCGCAGAGGCTGTGCGGGAATTTTGCTGGCGCCGAATTTCCAAAGGGCTGCTCCTGTAACAAGGACGGCAACCGTCGCTGCCAGGATCAGCCGCTGCTTGAACTGCACATCAGGCTTATCGGCGCGGATATGCACGGAGGCGAGTACTCATTTCAATTCGATGGCAAGACGGTTTGGACCGATGGCTTCCGGGTTGAGCCACACGATTTTCTTGCCGAACCACAGGCTCTGCGATGCGCCTGATTTGTTGCTCTTGAGAATGAACCCCGAGACGCCTTCGCCGAACTCCCGCACCCGCTGCGGTTGCGCCTCCAGCACCACGGGGGTGCCGGCGAACCAGGCCCGATTCTGTTCCATTTGCGGTTCCGGCAGGCTATAGGCTTTGCGGTAACGTGCGATCCCGCTGGCCAAGTCGCTGACCGCGATGATTACTTTTGATACTCCGGAATAGTCGGGATTACCAGCTTTTCCGCTGGGGAAAGCCCGTTTTTCGCGGGGCGTGAAGTCGTGAATCAGGAAGGGGAAGAAGACGCCGTTGCCCTCCGTGCCCACCTGCAGGGTTTCCCAATCCAGCCGGAAGCCATCGGGCCGGACGCGCCCGCTCTTATTGATTTTTGAAACTTGGACGCCTGCGCCGCGCAACCGGGCGGCTTCGGCCGTGGCGTCGGCGCTGCGAACGGCCCAGGCGCAAGGCCCAGCCGCATCGCGCATGTATTTTGTCCAGGTATGCCGGTCGGCGGATTCAGGATCGGCCTTGGGCTGGAACGCGATCAGCTCCAGATAGGAGCCATCCGGGAAGCTGGCGACGGCCATTTCCGTGGCGCGGTTGGCGTGGGGCCCACCGTACTCGCAATGGATGCCCAGCTTTTCCAGGCCAGCTTGCATGGGTGCCAGTTTCGGGCCGGCGATGGTGACGTGATCGATTTTCAGCTCGGCTTTCAACTGGGACCGAAGGACCAGGCTAAGCGAGAGTATTAATAGAACCCTGGCGATGCGCTTCATATTGGGCAATAGCGGCTTCCTGGTTCAGAATATAGCCTAGTTCATCCACACCGTTGAGCAAACACTGTTTGGCGAAGCTATCGACATCGAAAGGCACGGCGCGGCCGTCCGGCAAAGTCAGAGTCTGGCTGGCCAGATCCACCGCGACGGTGGAATCGCTATGCTGCAGCAGATACGCGTGAATCTCCGGGGAAACTACGATCGGCAGTAAGGAATTCTTGAGCGAGTTGCCCTTGAAGATGTCCGCGAAGGAGGTGCTGATCACCGCCCGAAACCCGTATTGCGTCAGGGCCCAAGGCGCGTGTTCGCGGGAACTGCCGCAGCCGAAGTTGCCGCCCGCCAGCAAGATCTTTGCGGTCTTGGCTTGCGGATGATTCAGAATGAAATCCGCATTGGGGTTGCCCTGCGCATCGTAACGCCAGTCGCAAAAGAGCTGATCGCCCAGTCCATCCTTCGAGATGGTTTTCAAGAATCGCGCCGGGATGATCTGGTCGGTGTCGATGTTGTCCATCGGCAGTGCAACCATGTGGCTGGAAAAGGGAGTGAACTGGATCATGAAAGCATCGTCCTTACGTCGGTGACTACGCCGGTGATAGCGGAGGCGGCAGCGGTGAGCGGGCTGGCCAGGAAGGTCCGGCCGCCTTTGCCTTGACGGCCTTCGAAGTAGCGGTTGCTGGTGGATACGCTGTATTCGCCCGGGCTGAGCTGATCCCCATTCATGGCGATACACATGGAACAGCCGGCTTCGCGCCAATCGGCTCCGGCCTCCTTGAAAATGGTGTCCAGGCCTTCCGCGATGGCTTGCTCCCGGATCTGGTACGAACCGGGAACTACCATCACGCGGACGTTGGGGTGTACTTTGCGGCCCTTCATGACGGCGGCCGCGCCGCGCAGGTCGGATATGCGCGAATTCGTGCAACTGCCGATGAAGACGACGTTGACGGGATGCCCCAGAAGTTGCTTGCCTGGCTCCAAGTCCATGTAGCGCAGGGCTTTGGTAAGTGAATCGCGTTCCTGCGCGTCGGTTATTCCAGCGGGGTCGGGCACCGCGCCCGTGATCGGACTACCCATGCC
>JBBQUE010000467.1:0-3867 GCA_038212805.1 Bryobacterales bacterium
GGGTCGAACACATAACCGGCAATCTGGCCAGAATCAAATTGGCCGTAAACTAGCGCGCTCCCGCAAAGCGTCAGGAGCAAGGCAAACCTAATCACAGTTTTTGGCATACTAAGGTCTCCCTGAAAATGGGATTAGTATATCAAAGACGATCCGGAAGCCGATATAATATGCGCTAGGTCACCCGCATTGAATCGCCGACTGGTCCACTTCTGCTGCACGATTGCCCTATCCGCCACCCGTCTCTCCGCCGCCCCTCCCGATCGGGCAACGGTGAACCGCTATTGCGCCGCCTGCCACGGCGGTGAGCAGAAAGCGGGCGGGCTTACGTTTGATTCCATCATCGCGGACGACGTCGCGCAGCATACCGAAACCTGGGAGAAGGTGGTCCGCAAAATGCGCGCACGGATGATGCCGCCCCCTGGCCTTCCGCGGCCCGATGAGCGAACCTACAACACGCTGATCGCAAGCCTGGAAACGTCCTTAAACAACGCGGCCGCCGCGCATCCCAATCCGGGCCGTACGGACACGTTCCGCCGCCTGAACCGCACCGAATATCACAATGCCATTCGCGACCTGCTGGCCGTTGACCTGGACGTTTCGTCGCTTCTTCCCAACGACGAATCCAGCCACGGGTTTGACAACGTCACGGTAGGCGATCTGCCGCCCATGCTGCTGGAACGGTATCTTTCGGCCGCGCAAAAAATCAGCCGCCTGGCAGTGGGAAGCCCGCTTCGCTCCCCCGGCGGCGATACCATCAACCTGCCGCCAGACCTTACCCAGGAAGAGCATTTCGAAGATCTACCCTACGGCACGCGCGGCGGAACCGTTCTGCGCTATACGTTCCCGCTCAATGCCGAATACGATTTCGTACTTCGCCTGCAGCGCGACCGCAACGAACACGTGGAAGGCCTGCATGACGTGCATGAAGTGGAACTCATGCTGGATGGCCAACGCCTGAAGTTATTCACCGTGAAGCCGCCCGATAAGGGGCAGGATCATCACCTGGTTGACAAAGATCTGAACATCCGTATCGCCGTGAAAGCAGGCCCGCACACCGTGGCCATCGCATTCCCCAAGAAGCCATCCCTGTTGCTTGAAACCGAGCGCCAACCGTATCAGGCTCACTTCAATATGGACCGGCATCCGCGCATCACCCCGGCCCTCTATTCGGTGTCCATCACTGGTCCGTATCAGGCGCAGGGCCCCGGTGATACGCCCAGCCGCCGCCGCCTCTTCGTCTGCCATCCCGGTGAACCATCCGCCGAAGACGACTGTGCCAGGCAGATTCTGAGCGCGCTCACCCGCCGTGCCTACCGCCGTCCGATCACGGGTGAGGACCTGCGGGCGCCCATGAACTTCTATCGGGAAGCGCGCGTTTCCGAAGGCTTCGAATCCGGCATTGAGATGGCCTTGCGCGCGGTTCTAGTAAGCCCCGAATTCCTGTTCCGCATTGAGCACGATCCCGCGGGTGCGGCCCCCGGCACTGCTTATCAGGTAAACGATGTGGAACTCGCCACACGCCTGTCGTTCTTCCTGTGGAGCAGCATTCCGGACGACAGCCTGCTGGACGCCGCCATCCACGGCAACCTGCGCAAACCCGCCATTCTACGCGAACAGGTCAGCCGCATGTTAACCGACCCGCGCTCAGAATCCATGGTCAACAACTTCGCGGAGCAGTGGCTCTACCTCCGCAACCTGGCTTCCATCACGCCGGACATGCGCACCTTCCCCGATTTCGACGACAACCTGCGCCAGGCTTTCCGCCGCGAGACGGAACTCTTCTTCGAAAGCGTGATGCGCGAAGACCGTAGCGTGCTGGATTTTCTCCGTGCCAACTACACGTTCGTGAATGAGCGCCTGGCCAGGCATTACGGAATCCCCAACGTGTACGGCAGCCATTTCCGCCGGATCAGTTTTGGCGAAGATAGCGTCCGCGGCGGGCTTCTGCGCCAGGGCAGCATTCTCACCGTCACATCCTACGCAACCCGCACGTCGCCCGTCATCCGCGGCAAATGGATCCTGGCCAACGTGCTGGGTGTGCCACCGCCGCCGCCGCCCGCGACAGTGCCCGCGCTGAAGGAAAATACCAGGATCGATGGCGCGCTCACCATGCGCGAAATGCTGGCCCAGCATCGCGCCAATCCCGCATGCGCCGGGTGCCACAAGCTGATGGATCCCGTCGGCTTCTCCTTGGAAAATTATGATGCCGTGGGCCGCTGGCGCACCATGGCGGATGGCAAGCCGATCGACGCTTCCGGCGGACTCCCCGATGGCAGCACGTTTCAAGGCGTAGCCGGACTGCAAAAAGCGCTGCTCGGACGCCCCGAGTTGTTCGTCACCACGTTCTCAGAAAAGCTGCTCACCTATGCACTCGGACGCGGGGTGGAATCCTACGACGCCCCCGCAATTCGTAATATAGTGAGAGGCGCCCAGGAGCAGGACTTCCGGTTTTCGTCCATCATCCAGGGGATCGTCACCAGTACACCGTTCCAGATGAGGAGATCACAATGATCATCATGAAGAAAGCTCTGCCGCGCCGTACGTTTCTCCGCGGCGTGGGTACGGCGCTTGCCTTGCCGCTGCTGGACGCCATGGTCCCAGCCATGACCGCCCTGGCCGCCACGCCCGCCAACCCCGTCCGCCGCCTGGGCTTTGTTTACATCCCCATGGGGTCAAACATTTCCCAGTGGACTCCCCCTGGCTCGGGCACGCTGAACCAGCTTTCGCCCATCCTGCGCTCACTTGCGCCGGTGCAGGACCAGCTCACGGTCCTGACCAATATGGAGATCCAGAACGCCTATCCGGGCACGCACGCAACTTCGAACGCCGCCTACCTCAGCTGCGCGACTTCGAAGTGGACCGAAAGTACGGATTACGAATTGGCCACCACTGTGGATCAGCTGGCGGCGCAGCACATCGGGAGGGAAACGCGCCTGCCGTCGCTGGAACTCGCGATGGATCTGCTCACCACCGTTGGGCAGTGCGATAACGGGTACGCCTGCGTTTATCAGAACAACCTTTCGTGGTCGTCACCCACCACGCCGCTTCCCGCTGAAGCCCATCCGCGCGTGGTTTTCGAACGTCTCTTTGGCGATGGCGGCAGCACGGCCGACCGGCGCGCTGAGATGCGCAAGAACGCGAGTCTTCTGGATTGGGTGAGTGGCGACATCGCCCGCCTGCAGAGCAAGCTTGGGCCCGGGGACCGCAGCAAAATCAGCCAGTATCTGGATTCCATCCGCGAAGTAGAACGGCGCATTCAAAAGGCCGAGACCGGCGCGGCCGACGCCCAGTTGCCCGATCTGGACCGGCCCGTGGGCGTCCCCTCAGACTACGGCGAACATGCCCGGCTGATGTTTGATTTACAGGTGCTGGCGCTGCAGGCCGACGTCACCCGGGTGATCACGTTCCAGCTTGCCCGTGAGACCAGTACGCGCACTTATCCCGAGATCGGCGTGCCGGATCCGCACCATCCACTCACACACCATAACTATAATCCAGAGAAGATGGCGAAGGTGGCGAAGATCAACGAATTCCATGTTTCGCTCTTCTCGTATTTTTTGCAAAAGCTGAAAGCCACGCGGGATGGCAACGGTTCCCTGCTGGATCATTCAGTGTTCCTCTACGGCAGCGGTATGGGCGATCCCAACGTTCACGATCATGTGAATCTTCCGATTCTGGTGGCTGGCGGGGCGGCCGGAAAGCTGAAGGGCGGGCGCCATATCCGGTATGAAAAGCCGGAGCCGTTGGCGAATCTTCATCTGACGTTGCTGGAGAAGGCGGGGGTCCACCTGGACCGGTTCGCCGACAGCCGCGGCCTGGTAAAAGAACTGTTGGATCCACTCGCAATCTGATGCGTGGAATCTTTTT
>JBBQUE010000468.1:0-3851 GCA_038212805.1 Bryobacterales bacterium
CGGCGGACGTTTTGGATTCGGTGCTCTCACCGGAACCAACAGCCCGCGCAACATCCAATTGGCTGCGAAGCTGTACTTCTAAGCCTGACATGTGGAACAGGCCATTGGCCTGTTTCGGGGCGTCATTCCGGTGACGCCCCGATCACCTATACTGATGCATGAATGCCGCCCAGTGGCCTGCTTGTTCTAGCCTTCCTTCTCGCCTCCCCGCAAAACCCCTTGGATAGTGGCCGCCAGGCGCTTGAAGCGGGCGACCTCAATCGGGCTGAGCAAACCTTCCGTCAATACCTTTCTCAGCATCCGGCGTCCGCCGAAGCGCTTTCCAACCTGGGGGCCATTTGTGCGCGGCGGCAGCAGTACCGGGAAGCGGTGGAATTTTACGACAAAGCGCTACAGGCGGACCCCAAACTGACACCTGTCCATTTCAATATCGCGGTCGCGCTGGGGCGCTTGAATGAATATGCGCGCGCGGCGGACCACCTGCGTATTTTTCTCAAAACGTATCCCCAGGAACCGCGTGCCCATCAACTGCTGGGCCTCTGCCTCACCGAAAGCGGCGACGTACGCGGGGCCTTGCCGGAACTGGAAACGTCCTACCGCCTGAATCCGCGCGACACCAGCATTCTCTCCTCGCTCGCGTATGCCAACGCACGGGCCGGCGCTGTGGATCGCGCGGCGGAGTTGCTGCGGCAATCCCAGGCCGATCCCGCGCAAAGCAAGCTGATCGAAGGCCTGATCGAATATCGGCGCGGACGGTTCGCCGAAGCCAAAAGGCTATTCGAAGAAGTGCTGAAGCTGAATCCCGATAGCGTGCCAGCCATTACGGCGCTGGGGCGTTTGGAATTGCTGGATCATAACGACCCGCGCGCTATCGAACTGCTGGAGCGTGCCCTGCGCATGAACCCCTCCGATGCGGAATCCACCTATCAGTTAGGGGTTCTTTATGACCGCGGCGGGAATCCGGATCAGGGTGTGAAACTGCTCCGCCGCGCTATCACCCTGCGCGCGAACTATCCGGATCCGCACTATCATCTGGGCCGCATCGCCCTGGAACGCAAAGATTACAAGACCGCGCTTGCCGAACTGGAACTGGCGCGCCGTATGTTGCCGGATCAGGAGGCTATCCGTTTGCTGCTGGCCCGCACGTATCAGGCGCTAGGCCGCGCCGCCGAAGCCAAAGTGGAGTTTGCCGAAGTGCGGCGGCTCAAGGCGGCCGTGATTGAGCGGGACCGCCAGCGCGTGGAGTCGGACGCGTTGATGAAGCCATCGGACGGGTTGATCAAGGAATGACCCGCACCGGGTTCTGCGCATTCGGAATCTGCGCCATGCTGGCCGCCCAGGGCATCGCCACGCGCGACGTGAAGCCTGCGGCCCGCGAGAAGCCCTCCGGCAAACCCTGGCCGTCCCGCCTGGTCAACATCGCGAAGCAGGCCGGCCTCACGCAGCCCATCATCTATGGCGCGGAGAAGAACGTTCAGTATCTGGCGGAAACGTCCTCCGGCGGCATAGCGCTGCTGGATTACGATGGCGATGGCTGGCTGGACATCTTCATCGTAGGTGGCACCCGTTTTGAAGATGCGCCCCCGGAGGCCACCAACCTTCTTTATCGCAATAACCACGATGGCACCTTCACCGACGTTACCGATAAGGCTGGCCTGCGGCGAACCGGTTGGGGCCAAGGCGTCTCCGTGGGCGATTACAACAACGATGGCCGCCTGGACCTCTTTGTCACCTATTGGGGCGAGAATGCGCTTTACCGCAATAATGGCGACGGTACGTTTACCGACGTCGCGGCGCAGGCGGGACTGATTCCCAAACCGTCCTCCGATCACCCCTACTGGTATTCCGGCGCCACCTTCATCGATTACGACCGTGACGGCCACCTGGACCTTTTCGTCGCCACCTACACCGACTACGACATCCGCAAAGTGCCCAAGCTGGGCGCGAATCCAAACTGCAACTGGAAAGGTGTACCCACGCCTTGCGGTCCGCGCGGTCTCCGTCCCGGCCGCCAGTTTCTGTATCACAATCGCGGGGATGGGACGTTTCAAGATGTCTCGGGAAAATCCGGAATCGGGCAGCCGCGTTCGTCCTTTGGATTCACGGCCGTTGCAGCCGACTTTGATGACGACGGCTGGCCGGATATCTATCTGGCTTGTGATTCCACGCCGTCTCTGTTCTTCCACAACAATCACGACGGGACGTTTACCGAGGAAGGCATCGAGCGCGGTCTGGCCTTGAATCCCGACGGCATGGAGCAGGCCGGCATGGGCCTTGCGGTGGCCGACTTCAATGGCGACGGCATTCTGGATGTGTTGAAGACCCACTTCGCGGACGATACCCACGGCCTCTACGCAGGCCTCGGCAAGGGGCAGTATAACGAGGTGACAGCTAAGTCTGGACTGGCGGTGGAGACCCGCTACGTGGCCTGGGGTGCTGCCATGCCGGACCTGGATAACGACGGCCTGCCGGACATCTTCATTGCCACCGGCAACGTGTATCCCGATACCGAGCGCACCCTGCCCGCGTATCCCTATCGCTCCCCCGCGCTGCTGTTCCGCAACCTGGGGAACGGCCGCTTTGAACAATTGCAAGATGCCGCCGGACCCGCCCTGGCTGAGCGCCACTCATCCCGCGGCTTGGCCATCGGGGATATCGATAACGATGGCGATCTGGAGATCGTGATCTGGAATCGAAATGAGCCGCCCAGCGTGCTGCGCAACGATTTGAAATCGGCGCATCACTGGTTACAGATTCGGCTCACCGGCACGAAATCGAACCGCGCTGCAATCGGAGCAACGGTCACGGTGCAGGCTGGAGGCAGGAAGCAAGTGCAGCCGGTGCTGAGCCAGACCAGCTTTCTCTCAGCCTCCGACCTGCGCCTGCACTTCGGCCTGGGTGACGCGCCGGGAGCGGAAGTCACGGTTCGCTGGCCCAATGGAGCGCGCGAGAAATTCGTTGTTCCCGGTGTTGACCGGGTACTGAGTCTGACAGAGGGAACCGGCACGCCGCTCAGATAGCGGACGCTTAATCTCACGGAACGGATGAGGCCTAACATCCCGTGATGGAAGTCGCTTCCTGAGGGGCCCAGAAGGCACCCCGGCTCTGTAACGTACTCAATCCTTCCATGAACTTCCCTCGCAAAAAATTCAACACCCTCTGATCCCGCACGAAGCGCCGGGCCGGGCTACTGAGCCGCGCGCGTGAGCAAGCGTCCTTGTTTGACTTTCACCACGGGCTGCTAAGCCCAATACTCTCCAGAAACTCCCTCTCGGATTTACCAGAAAGCCCTGTGTTTTCATGCGACTGACTCAGTGGCCGGAACGAGTCGAAAGCCACGCGCATCGGCTTGCGCCTGAAGTCTGGCCAGGTCGCGCGCCTGACGATCCTGCTCGAACTGCTCGGCGCCCCGATCCACCCATGCCTGTCCTTTGGTGAACCGGCGGTAGATAGTGCATGCTAGGTAGCGTGCCGCGCACCATCAGCCGAAGAGATCGACGAAGCTGCAAGGAACTGTTCAGCGGCTTCGCTGTCAAAGCGGGCAGCTTCATCGACCAGCTTGGCCGAACTCGTCCACCTCATCGTCAGCGAGATCCGCCCAAGAGGTGTCCAGGATTGACACTATTGGCCATATCGGCTATTCTCAGGGCTGAAGCTCCCCGAGACCGGCCATGAACGTACATCTAACACAGGAACTTGAACAGCTCGTCCAGACCAGGGTGAAATCTGGTCGTTATAACTCAGCGGGCGAAGTGATTCGGGATGCCTTGCGTCTGCTTGCTGATCGCGACGAAATAATGGAGCTTCGCAAGCAAGAGCTTCGCAAAAAGATCCCACAAGGTCTTGACACG
>JBBQUE010000469.1:0-3849 GCA_038212805.1 Bryobacterales bacterium
TACCCGGTAGCGCCACCTTGGAGGTAGTGCTAGCAGAAGCGCCGGGATATCCAGGTGGCTCTGGTGGGTAGGGGCGAAGATCACCGGAGGCTGCAGGTTCGTCAGGTTCTCCAATCCTTCCGAACGAACCCAAGCGAACACCCGGGTGAGCGGCAGCAGGAACAGCGGAAGCGCGATCCGGCGCACTGCCCGGGCAGGCCAGGACAGGTTCCAGGTAGGGAAGTTGATCGGGGCGGCGACCAAGATTGGCTTCGTTTTTACAGGTTCGCCATCGTGTACCGAGCTGAATTCCGATTCGTCCAAACCCAGCGCCACCATCCTTTCCACCCGTTCCAGGGAAGTGAGCGACTCCAAGGGAACGTCGAGTTGAGGCGTTCGCGAATGCTCCGGAGGGGGTATGCCCCGGGCGATCTCGTGGCGTTTGAGTTTGCCGGTTCCCTCCGTTCGCGGAAATTCGCCGTAGGGCCAGACGGACCAAGTGCGGATCCGTTGAAAGTCCGGCAGCTTGGCGTTCGCCTGGCTGACGATCTGCTCTGGCTTCGTTTTTTCGTCCAGGATCAGCACCGCATTCACCCGGTCGGTCCCGACCACAGCCGAGTCGCGAACCCCGGGCAGAGCGTTCAAAACGCCCTCCACATCTTCAGGGAAAACATTCTGCCCCTCAGGCGTGACAATCATTTCTTTTTTGCGGCCCAGGATCCTGAGCTGCCCGTCCGCGTCCATCTCGCCGATGTCGCCGGTGTGAAACCAGCCGTCCTCAAACGCGGAGGCGGTTGCAGCCGGGGCATTGAAATATCCGCTGGTGACGTTCTCGCCCTTCACCAGAATTTCCCCATCTTCCGCGATCTTCACCTTCACGCCGCCGATCGGCTTTCCGGCGCTGCCCTGGCGCGCGTGAAACGGGTGGTTTAGAGTCACGATCGGGGCCGTCTCGGTTAAGCCATAGCCCTGAATGACCAGGAAGCCCAAGCGTGACCAGAACGCTTCGAGTTCCGCCGGCAGGGGCGCGGCCCCCACAATGAAGCTCCAGAACTTCCACCCAAACAGATTGTGGATTTTGCGGTAGTGCCACCAGCGCTGGGTCCAGTGCATCTTCCGGGTCTCAGGTTGGGCAAGTTCGGGATAGCGATGGACCAGATACCCCCGCAGGATTTCGAGTATCTTGGGCACCGAGACCAGCACCGAAATGCGCCGCGTACGGATTTGGCGGATAATTTCCGACGGGGTAAACCCACTCATGAAGACGACGACGCCCGGAAGCATGGGAGGGATAAATGTACCCATGGCCTGGCCAAACATATGGCTCAAAGGCAGCAGATTCAGAAAGCGGATGGGCGCAAAGGGGCGGGACCACTTTTGATACTTCTTGACCTCCCGCTCCACCGGGACTATGTTGGCGAGGATATTCCCATGGGTGAGGATCACGCCCTTCGGTTCGGCCGTTGCGCCTGAGGTGAAGATGATCTCCGCGGTAGGGTTGGCAGCCGGGATGACCTGGGGGACGGGGTCGGGGTGATTCAGTCCGGTAATGTTCCAGACGATAGGGTGGGGCGGCAAATGGACAGCCTCGCCTACCAGAACGGCCTGGGCGTCGACTATGATTCGGATTCGCTCCACGAACTCGGGCGACGAGCGAAAATCGATGGGCACCAGAACCACGCCCGCCAGCAGACAGCCCCATAGGGCCACAATCCACTCCGGCCGGTTCTCGCAGTAGATGATGATCTTTTGATCGGCATGGATGTTGGCGGCGTGGAGCCGGCCGGCGAACGCGCGGGCCAGATCGGACACTTCGCAATAACGATAACTCCGGGTCCGGAAGCCGTCGTCATAGACTAGAAATTCGGATCGCAGGGGTGCGAAGTCTTCAAAAAAATCAAGCAGGCTGTCGCGCCGCATGGTCTCGACCGGCCTACTTCATCGGGTTGGCCGGATGCAAGTAACCTGCCATGAAACGATAGACTTCGCGACGCGAATCACGCGCCAGTTTCGTATCCGTACGGTTGAAGTGGTGTCCGCCGGGCGCGTTGTCGTAGATCTTGTATTCAAACTTCTTTCCCGCGGCTTTGAGCGAATCGATCAGGTGCTCCACCTCCAGCACGTTCACATCTTCATCATTCGTGTTGGTATGCACCAGGAGCGGCGTTTGAAGATCTTTTACGTGGTTCACGGGGGATCGTTGCCGATACTCCGCGATATCGTCATGCACCGACTTTCCAATATGATACGGAGCGGAGTACAAGGCCCGATACGATTCCGGTTCGTAGCCAAGCCGCGCAACCAGATCGCTTACGGGTACGCCCGCATAGGCCACCGCGAACGCCTTGGGGTGCTGGAAGATATTCATCAGGGTGATCAACCCGCCATGGCTCCAGCCCATGATCCCGATCCGCTGAGGATCCAGAAAGTCGTAGGCACCCACCATCCATTGCGCGCCTTCATAGACATCGTCGACCTCGCGGCCGCCGTAGTCGATCGATTCCCAGAAGTCCCGGCCGTAGCCAGTGCTGCCCCGATAGTCGGTGGAGATTACCGAGTAACCTTGCTGGACCAACTCGCGCACGATGTGGGCTTCGCTGGTATCAAAGTTGGCGTGAACGCCCCCATGGATGAGCACCATGAGTGGCTGCTTCTTCGATTTGTCCAGATTCTTGGGGATGAAGGTATACGCCCGGATGATCAAGGGGTTGGTTGCGCCCGGCGCTTTCGGGTTCGGAGTATGCGCCTTGGGCAGGCTGGTGTATTGGACCTTATCCACATCGGCGATGTCGCCGAGTTTCAGATTCCACATCACGTCGTCGACCGCTTTCAACGCTTGGTCGAGCCGGTCATTGGAGGCTTCCTGGGCGGCCAGGGGGAGAGCCAGGGCAAGGAGAAGGGATAATCTCATCAAAGCTAGTTTGGCAGAAAGCCGCGGAGTGGACCGTAGAACGACTGCACAAAGCGCACGGCGGTATCGGTGGCCGCTTGTTCATTCCCGTTGACTCCGACAACCACACGAACCAGCGCCGTGTCGGTCCGGTTGTAACGCAAGGCGTCCGCGATTACGAAGGCTTTGGCGCTGTACTCGTTTGCAACTACGCGGTCGCGCGACTGATACCAATAAAGGACCAGGCTCTTCTGGTCGCCCTTTTGTACGATGTACCGGTTTACCTCAATGGGGTTGGGGTAGGCGGCAACCTGAATCGGGATGGTATCGGAAACGGTCCAGATCCACCCTGACCCAGGCAGGCAATTTTTGGGCGAGTGGGGCGCTTGCCCGGTCCGCTGAGATTTAAAAAACGCGACGAACAGGTTGGCATATTGCCGGGTGACGCCGTCGCTGTAGTAGCGGTTGATGTAATCGTCGGCGCGAAGAACGTCCTTAACGCCCGGTTCGAACACGCCTTCCTGAGCCAGTTTCCAGGTACCCAAGGTGGCGGGAAATTGATCAAAGGTCTTGTGGGCCGGAGGCTGTTCACCGCGCGAGAAGCCATAAAAGATGGCGGCCTGAGAGAGCAACAGAATGCTCAGGACAATCGCCGGGCGTCCCGCGGTTGCAAGGCTAAACGCTTTGGGGTTGGGGCTGGGTTCCATGGAACATCCGATAAATGCGGTTTACAAGTTGATGAAAAATGGCTAATAGAATCAATGAGATGAAGAAGAGGACTAAGCCTTCCAGTTCGTGGAAGAAGCCTTGCGCCAGGTCAGTCCGGATCTCACTGAGGACGCCCGTGATGGTCACGCGGGCGGCATTGGCGGCGATGGCTATGGGAACGGTGCCGACCAGCAAGACCCATCGCATCCAGACTTTCTTATCCATAAAGTAGGCGTACACCAGGGACAGGAAGCTGAGCGAGAGCAGGGATC
>JBBQUE010000470.1:0-3848 GCA_038212805.1 Bryobacterales bacterium
CTCGGCAATGTCGTCGCGAACCGTTTTACCGATGTGATAGGGCGCGGAATAGAGGCCGCGGTAGGTCTCCGGTTCATAGCCTAGCCGCATGATCAAATCGCTGACGGGCACGCCGGCGTAGGCCACCGCAAAGGCGTCCGGATGCTCAAAGATGTTCATTAAAGTGATAAATCCGCCATGGCTCCAGCCGATCATGCCTACGCGCTTGGGATCCAGGAAGTCGTACGTTTCCAGCATCCACTTCATGCCCAGGTAGACGTCGTCCACTTCGCGGCCGCCATAATCGATTTGCTCATAGAATGGCCGCCCATAACCGGTGCTGCCGCGGTAATCGGGGGCCACGATGGAATAGCCCTGTTCCAGCAATTCGCGCACGACGTGGAGATCGCGTGTATCGAAGTTGGCGTGAATACCCTGGTGGGCGAAGACCAGCAACGGATGCTTCTTCGACTTATCGATTTTCCTGGGAATGAACGTGTAGGCGCGGATGATGAGCGGGTTGGTTGCGCCGGGCGCCTTGGGGTTCACGGGTTTGGCGGGCGGAAGGCTGGTGAATTCGGACTTGTCGACGTCGGCGATGTCGCTGAGCTTGAGAGTCCACATTAGATCGTCCACTGCTTTTTGGACTTGGTCGAGCCGGCTGTCCGGAGACGCGGCGGTAGCCGCGGGAGGAGTGGGGGGCGCTGGTTGAGCGGACAGGCTGAGCGCTGCCACGAGAATCAGGATAGGTGAACGCATAAGCCGGGGAAAGATCAAATGGTACACCAGTGGTACAGCAGGCCGGTAGCGGGAGAAATTTCAACGATATATACTGGCAACCAGCCAAGTTTCTGAGCACCGTTGTTTGGGAGGAATGTAGATGGGTTCGTTTAGGCTTTTTTTCCGCGGCATCCTGATTGCCATTTCAATGCTTTGTGCGGCCACGGTTTGGGCGCAGGGAACGGGTGAGATTTCGGGCACGGTAACCGATCCCACGGGCGCGGCAGTCTCCGGCGCGAAAGTTACCGTCACGAATTCCGCCACCTCAACCACGCGTACCACCACGTCGAATGATTCCGGCAATTTCGACATTCCCGCACTGATGCCAGGAAACTACGATATTCGAACGGAGCTATCGGGCTTCAAGCGGTCGGAGCGCAAGGGTGTTCAACTCCAAGTGGGTGAAATCTCGCGTCTGGACTTTGTATTACAGCTGGGCAGCGTCAGCGAAACAGTGGAGGTGCAAGGCGGCGCACCCGTTCTCGAAACAGACAACGCGACGATCGGGACGGTGATCGAGAACAAGCGCATTGTTGATCTGCCGCTGAACGGACGCAATCCGCTACAGTTGGTGTCGCTCACGCCAGGTGCCACCACGAATGGTCCCGCATCGTCGCAGGGCCAGCAGCGGATGGGCGGGTCGCGCAATGCTTTTTCGTTAAACGTGGCCGGCCAGAGAACCTCAAACAACCACTATCAGCTGGATGGCGTGGAAAATACCGATCCCAACTTCAACACCTATCTGTTTCTGCCGTCGATTGATGCACTGCAGGAATTCAAGGTGGATAGCGGGACGTACGGTGCCGAGCTTGGACGAGGACTCAGCCAGGTGAACATGTCCACGCGCAGCGGTGGAAACGAATTCCACGGGGCGCTTTTTGAATTTCTCCGCAATTCCGACCTGGACGCCAAGAACTTTTTCGATCCCTCGGGCCCCATCGCGCCGTTTAAGCGCAACCAGTTCGGCGGAACGCTGGGAGGGCCCGTTTGGATTCCCAAGGTTTTCAACGGCAGGAACAAGCTCTTCTTCTTTTTCGACTATGAAGGGCTGCGGGAACGGAAGGCGCAAACCTCTCTGTTGAACATGCCCCCCGCGCAGAACCGTACGGGGGATTTTTCCGGGTCCAGCGCGGTGATTTACGATCCGCTGACCCGCGTGGTGGATCCCGCAACCGGGAAAGTAACACAACAAAGCGCGTTCCCGGGAAACATCATCCCCGCCAGCCGGATCAGTTCCGTGGCCGCCACGGCTCTCAAGACCTGGTTCCCGCTGCCCAACCGGGGAGTGACGACGGGCTACACCAGCAACTACATCACCAACGAAGGCCGGCGGAGCGATAACGACCAGGTGACGGCGCGCGGGGACTATGCCATGAGTTCCACCAGCACGCTGATGGGCCGGTTCAGCCGCACCCACGATATTGGCTACCTGCCGCTGACCACGCCCGGCCTGGGCTATAACAACGACGTGGTGGCTTGGCAAGGACTGATTGGCCACACGTTAGTGCTGGGCACGAACAAGGTGAACGAATTCCGCTTTGCAGTGGCGCGGCTGGCGGCGGCCAATCAACAACCCAGCGCCTACAAGAACAACTATGTGAGCGCCCTGGGCATTGGAGGAGTCCCCACGAACATTGCCCAGTATTGGGGCGTGCCGGTGTTTCAGTTTGGCGGGGGATCGATTTCGGGCGTGGGGGAATGCAGCGATTGCCCCTTCGTGAATCACGACACGATTTTCCAGTGGACGGACCACTTCACCTGGACCCGCGGCAAGCACACGCTCCGCTTTGGGACGGACGACCGGCGCATGCGTTACAACCAGATTGGCGCAGTAGTGGCCCGGGGTCGCTTCACGTTCAACGGAACCTATACCGGGGACCCGGCGTTATCCAGCCCGCCAGCCCAAAATACCCTGGCCGATTTCCTTTTGGGGAATATTGCCACTTCGGAAGGACAATCCGGCGCACCGATCGCGGCGTTCCGGTCCTATTCGATCGGCGTCTACGCCACCGATACCTGGAAGCTGACGCCGAAGCTTACAATCAACTACGGACTGCGCTATGAACTGGAGCCGCCGTACACCGATAAATACGACAACATTGTGAACATCGCCTTCAAATGGGATGATTCCGTGGTTCCAACCTACGTCCGCGCGGGCAAGGGCGATTTCTATGGCGGCACTCCCCCGCCCCCATTCCGCTTACCCGCGGCCGTGCCTTTCACACGCAATGGGATGTTCGGGAACCGCGCGTACCAGACATCGTTTAAGGACATCGCGCCGCGCCTGGGGGTGGCTTATAGCTTTGACGCGAAGACCGTGATCCGGTCCGGCTTCGGCATCTATTACGTGCGCGATATCGCCAACGCTCAGTTCGATCTGGTCCGGAACGCCCCATTCTCAACGCGCCGGAGCGAGAATGCCCAATCCACGTTGATCCCGTCGCTGAGTTTCCAAGTCCCCTTCGTTCAAAACGCCACGCCGTCGTTCATTCTGGTGAACCAATACAATCAGAACACCCCATATGTGCCGCAGTGGTCCGCGGGCGTGGAGCGCCAGATCACCGGGAACAGTTCCCTGCAGGTATCGTATCTGGGTTCCTCGGGCGTCCACCTGCAGCGCCTGCTGACGTACAATACCGCCACTCCGGGTCCGCCGTCCAACATTAATAATCGCCGCCCGCAGTTCCCGCTTTACGGGGGTACTTTCCAAGTGATGGCGGATCCGTCGCACTCCACCTATCACGCTTTACAGGCCCGTTTCCAGCAGCGCTTCAGCCACGGCGTGACGGTCCTCAGTTCGTATAGCTGGAGTAAATCGATCGATAACGGGAGCGGAATCCGCACTGTGGATGGGGATTCGCTGACGCCCTCGAACGATCACAATCTGCGGCTGGATCGCGCGCTATCCGCCTTCGATTTCCGCCACCGCTGGACCACGTCGTTCCTGTATCAACTCCCGATCGGAAAAGGGCAGGCCCTGCTGGGTGGAGTAAACCGCCTGGCCGACGCTCTGATAGGCGGCTGGCAGATCGGCTCGATCACCACGCTGCAGAGCGGTTTCCCGTTCACGCTTTATTGCGGCAGCGGCA
>JBBQUE010000471.1:0-3843 GCA_038212805.1 Bryobacterales bacterium
TAAGCTTTCGGATCCTTCTTGTGCTTGCCGAACGCGCAAAGTTTGCAGCTGGCCACGCACACGTCGGTGGGATTGATATGGCGGTTAACGTTAAAAAATGTGGTGTTCCCGTTCTTCCGCTCTCGTACGATATTCGCCATGTGGCCTACCGCGAGAATGTCCGGACTCCGGTAGAGCGCCACGCCGTCCTCAAAACCCAGGCGGACACCGGCCGTCACCTTCTCAAGAATCGGCCGAAGCCGCTCGTCTTCGATCATGATCTCCATATTTAAACTCCCACCCGTAACAGGTAAATATCGGCCGCCCAAAAGACAAAAAGTAACACGCTGACGTAGCCATTCACGGTAAAGAAAGCCGCGTTCACTCGCGACAAGTCTTTCGGTTTCACCAAGCTATGCTCATAGATTAAAAGCAGGACAACGGCACTCACCCCGGCCAGACTCAACCAGCCCAGGTGAAACGCCGCCACCAGCGCCAAGAGGCAACCCACCATGGCGGCGTGGAGGACCCGGGAAATTCCCAGGGCGCTGGCGATCCCAAACCTGCGCGGTAGGCTGAACAACCCGTGATTCCGGTCGAACTCAAAATCCTGGCAGGAATAAATAATGTCAAACCCAGCGGTCCAAAACGTGACTGCGGCTACCAACCAAAGAATTCTTAAATCCAACGAACCCGTCACCGCAATCCAGGCAGCCGCCGGTGCGATACCCAACGACAAGCCCAAAACCAAGTGGGACAAGCTGGTGAATCTCTTCGTGTAGGAATAGAAGAACACCACGCCAAGCGCCACGGGTGCCAACAGCAGGCAAAGCGAATTCAACATCCAGGAGGCCAAGAGAAAAACCAAAACTGCCCCCACAACAAAACTCCACGCGAAACCCTTGCTCAGCGCGCCTGCCGGAATGTGACGCATTTTCGTCCGCGGGTTCTTAGCGTCCATCTCCGCATCCAGTACGCGGTTGAAGGCCATCGCCGCCGAACGTGCCGAAACCATCGCGACCACAATCCACAAGAGCTTTGACGCCGCGACTGCCCATTCCACCGGGTTCACACGAAACGCAAGCAAAGCGGAGGTCAAGGCGAATGGTAGAGCGAACACGGAGTGCTCAAACTTGATCATCTCCAAGCTCACTCGCAGGCGATTCCAGAACATGGGTAGGGCCACTTCGTTTACCATTTTAGTTCATGCGGTATTTTGCGTTATCCCTGCTGCTCATATTGGCCGCCTGCGGCCAGAAGCCTACAACGATGGAAGACTTTAACACTCGCGACGTGACGCTAGCAAATGGCAAGACGATCCACGTGGAAGTCATGCTGGACGCGACCGATATGCTCCGGGGCATGATGTTCCGAACCTCTCTCGACCCCACACGGGGAATGTTGTTTATCCATCGCACCCCCGGCACCTATGGTTACTGGATGTACCAGACCATGATCCCGCTCGATATTATCTGGATGGATGCGTCCAAACAGGTGGTAGAGATCGTGAACAGCGCTCCGCCCTGCAAAACCGAAGCCAGCAAATGTCCCCATTTTGGGGGGACGGAAACCGCGAAATTCGTGCTGGAAATTGGAAGCGGCCTGGCGAAACAGAATGGGATCCGCATCGGCGATACCATTACTTTCTAAGACTACGTTCTAAGACAGGGCAAACTGGTAGCCACCACGGTCAACCTCTGGCCAAAGGATCTCCGAACCGTGCCCATGGTTCGCGAAAATCTCACGGATCCGCTCACAAACCGCAGGCTGTCCTTTGTGGTGAAACACCAGAACTGACGGGCCCGCGCCGCTCAAAGCGCATCCCAGCAGTCCTTCTCCGGTCAATTTCAATATCTCCGCCAAGCCAGGAACCAGTGGCGACCGGTACGGCTGATGGAACCGGTCTTCAAGCGCCGCCGGAAAAGCATCGTCCGCTCCCGTCGCCAGTGCGGCCATCAACAACGCCGATCGCTGCACGTTAAAAATGGCGTCCTGACGCGAGTAGTATTCGGGAAGAACAGACCGCGCTTCTACCGTGGGCAACACAAAATCCGGCACCACCACGGCCACCGAATAGTGCGCCGGCAATTCAATCCGGACCACCCGGACACGTTCGCCCGGCTGCATGGCGGTAGCCACAATCGAACCCAAGACACAGGCAGCCACATTGTCGGGGTGCCCTTCCATCTGCGCCGCCACGTCCAGAATCCGCGGGCGATCCCATTCTAAACCCAACAGATGGTCGGCAATCACAACACCAGCGGTCAATGCGGCCGCGCTCGAACCCAACCCCTTCCCCAACGGAATATCGTTGCAAATCCGAAGATCAATCAGCGGTAGCTCAGTCCCCGCAGCGCACGCCACGGAGAGGGCGGTCTGCCAAATCAAGTTATCGCTGGCCGTCGAGATCGCGTGAGCGTCGCGCCCCTTCACCGAAATCGCCAACGCTTCTGCGCGTTCAAACCAGCAATCGAGATAAATCCCCAAAGCCAGACCCAGAGCATCGAAGCCCGGCCCCAGATTGGCGCTTGAGGCGGGCACCCGGATCTTAGGCACCGGCTTTGGCAGGCGCTCCCAGCCGGACTGGCGCTCCCTGCCGGCAGGACTGGTAAATGGCGTCCACCACTTCCAGCGCTCGCAGTCCATCACTCCCTGATGAGACCGGAACGCGACCGGTGCGGCATGCTTCGCCGAAATCCAGAAACTGGCGTTCAAATGGTTCCAGCGAAATCGCCATCGGATCGGATGCGCCAGAGGCCACTTCGCGCGCCAGCGGAGGCGTTTCGCCTGAGTCGTTCTCAACATCCCAGGTAGTCAACTTATCGCCTGAGATCACCGCCGTGCCTTTGGTCCCGTGAATCTCAATGCGCTCCGTGTATCCCGGCCAGAACGCCGTCGAAGCCTGGATCACCCCGGTTGCTCCAGAGGAGTACTTCAACATCGCGCAGACCACATCCTCCGATTCAATCTTGTGCATTGCGCCCAGCTGCCAGTACCCAAAAACCTCGGCCACGCCGCCGATCAACCACAATAAAATATCCACTTGATGCACTGCCTGGTTGATCAATGCGCCGCCGCCTTCGGTGGCCCAACTCCCCTTCACCGGGCGCGAGTAGTAGGCGGCGGACCGGAACCATTTCACATAGGCGTCCGCTTGCAGGATCCGCCCCAGCCGCCCTTCGTCCAATGCCCGGCGCAGGAACTGAGTGGAGTCGTCAAACCGGTGCTGGCTCACCACGCCGAGTTGGATCCCGCCTTTGCGCGCAACGTCGATCATCTCGCGCGCGGTCGCGGTGTTTGTTGAAATCGGCTTTTGCACCTGCACGTGCTTGCCGGTCTGCGCGCAAATCAAAATAGGTTGCAGCCGGAAGTCCGGGAAGGTGCATACATCCACAAAATCAACGTGCGGATGGCGGCACAATTCCTCATAGGTGGGAACGAATTCACAGCCGTACCGCTCTGCAAACGAGCGTCCGTACTGAGGATTAATGTCCGTGCATACCGTCAGTTCATACCCGATATTCCGGTAGGCCTGCACATGTTTGTGCGATATCGCACCCGTTCCAATAATTCCAACTCGCATGACCTTCTATTGTACGAGACCGTTGTTGTTTCCGCAGATCGCGACCTCTATGCCCAAATCGCGGAAAGCCACGGCCTTGGCCGCCAAGGCCAGATCGGCCCCGGCAGCGTCCGGCGCGTAGGCCACCTGGATATGGTTCGATTTGTGCCGCGCCGAAAAATGCTAGCTCCAAAATCAATACGAATAGGAATTCAAGTAAGGACACGTCGAAGTACTTCGGCTACTCCGGATCTATTTCAAATCCCGAGGAAATGCGAGCACAGATCACCGCAAAAAATCCG
>JBBQUE010000472.1:0-3842 GCA_038212805.1 Bryobacterales bacterium
CTTCGAAGCCACTCCCATCCTGGTGGATGGCATGCTGTATCTTTCCACTCCCTTCGATCAGGTGATTGCGCTGGATCCGGCCACCGGCGGCGAGCGTTGGCGCTATGATCCGCAAGTTGACCGCTCCCGCAACTATTCGGAAGTTACCTCGCGCGGGGTCTCGGCCTCGCAGGGCCGGATCTACCTGGGCACGATGGATGCCCGGCTGATCGCGTTAGACGCCAAAACCGGTAAACCGTGCTTGGATTTCGGGGACAAAGGCGCGGTGGACCTGACCCGGGACGTACGGCTGCGCGACCGGGGCCATTATCAAGTGACCTCCCCGCCCGCCATCTACCGCGATCTGGTCATCGTGGGATCTTCCATTGGCGATAACCGAGCCGTGGAGGTGGAGCGGGGAATCGTGCGCGCTTTCGATGCCCGTTCCGGTAAACTGCGCTGGAGTTGGGACCCCATCCCCTGGGCGACGAAGACCACGCCGCCGACCGGAGCCGGGAATGCCTGGTCGAGTTTTTCGGTAGATCCCAAACTCGGGCTGGTTTACGTGCCTACCGGAAGCGCCAGTCCTGATTTCTACGGCGGGCTCAGGGCGGGCGACAACAAATGGGCGAACTCGGTGGTTGCCCTGCATGCGGCAACCGGCGAGGTGGCTTGGGGGTTCCAGGTTGTCCACCACGATCTGTGGGATTACGATGTAGCCGCCCAGCCGTCGTTATTCCAGCTCAAGGGTGGTCCCCCTTCGGTAGCGGCTATCACCAAGATGGGGCGGGTGTTCCTCCTGGACAGGACCACCGGAAAACCAATCTTCCCTGTGACGGAGCAGGCAGTGCCCAAGAGCGACGTGCCGGGCGAGGAAGCATCCCCCACGCAACCGGTCCCCGCCACCGATCCTTTGGTGCCCTGGGGCCTCAACGCCTCAGACGCCTGGGGAGCCACGGAAGCGGACCGTGCGTGGTGCCGCGACAAACTGCAGGGGCTTCGCTCCGAGGGCATGTACACTCCCCCCAGCGTGAAGGGAACCGTGGCCTTCCCGGGGAATATCGGCGGCGTGAACTGGGGCAGCGCGGCCATCGACAACGAGCGGGGCGTTTTGGTGGCGAACACCAATCGCGTTCCTTTTCTTTTACGCATGATCCCCCGGGATCAGTTCCTGGGCGAGACCAAATCGGCCAAGGACAACCGGATTACAGGCGAGTTTGGCCGTCAGTCCGGCGCGCCGTATGGAATGTATCGCGAGGTCCTGCTTTCCCCCGGCAGATTGCCGTGCAACGCTCCGCCGTGGGGCACCGTGTCCGCAATGGACCTCAAGACCGGGAAAAAACTGTGGGAAACGCCTCTGGGATCCATGGTGCCGGGGCAAGCATACGGTTCACCCAACCTAGGTGGGCCCATCATTACAGCCGGAGGGGTGGTGTTCACGGCTGCCGCGATGGACACTTTCTTCCGCGCCTTCGATATCAAGACCGGAGCTGAAATCTGGAAGGCGGAGCTGCCCGCAAGCGCCCAGGCCACTCCCATGACTTACACATGGAAGGGCAAGCAGTACGTGGTAATTTGCGCGGGCGGCCACGGAAAACTCGAAACCAAAATGGGAGATTCCGTGGTCGCCTTTGCGCTGGAGTAGTCCGTCCCAGCAGCCCGTGGTGAAAGTCAAAAAAGGACGCTTGCTCACGCGGGCGACTCAATAGCTAGGTCCGGCGCTTCGCGCGGGATCAGAGGACGTTGAGCTTTTTTCGAGCCCTGCGAGGGAAGCTCATGGAGAGAATGAGTACGTTACAGAGCCGGGGTGCCCTCTGGGCCCGTCAGGAAGCGACTTCCCCCCACGGGCTCCTAAACGAAGTGGTATTCCTTGGTGGTATCGTCCCAGATGATCTTCTTCTGATTGCGGAGCGATAGCGTCGCCATGTGACCACCGATGGCGGCCTCCTGCCCCTTCTCCGGTGGGGCGATCACTTTCGCCTTGCCGTTCATGGCGTCCACCCAGTTCCGCAGGTGGGCCTCAACGGCCTTGTTGTCGTTACCCGGGAGATCCACATGGATTTCCTTGCGGGCCGCGACATTCGCAGGTGCCTTGCCCCGGAATTTCTCCGGATAGAAATGCAACTGCTGGCGGTTTAACACTTCGATGGTGCCTTCGTTGCCCATGAAGTTCTCCCCGTAACCGTAATGGTCGTTCCCGAAATAACAGCTGTAGTTGATATGGAACTTGCCCGGATACTCATAAATGGCGCTCAGGGTGTCGGGCACTTCGCGATCGTCCTGAGTCCAGCGGTACACGCCGCCCGAAGCCATACACGACAACGGCACGGTTTTGTCGCAAACAAAGTTCGTGATATCAGTCTGGTGCACCAGCAGATCGGTGGAGATCCCTCCCGAATAGTCCCAATACAAGCGCCATTGATAGTAGCGCTGCAGATCAAACGGCTTCTTCGGCGCTGCGCCCAGGAACTTGTTCCAGTCGGTATTTTCGGGATTCGCGCCGGCCGGGATCACATAGCGCCATGCCGGATCGTTCTCGAGCGAGTTGCGGTACCAGAACGCGCGCACGTAATGGACATCCCCGATCATGCCGTCCGCAACCATCTGGCGGGCCTGTTTATACAGCGAGTTGCTGCGGTTTTGCGTACCCACCTGGATCACTTTGCCGGATTTCTGAGCCGCCGCCACCATCTCTTTGCCTTCCTCGATCGTGTGGGCCAAGGGCTTTTCGACGTAGATGTTTTTGCCCGCCTTGAGAGCCGCCATATACATGGAGTAATGCAGGTGCTCAGGCGCCGCAATTACCACGGCGTCCACATTGCGGTCAGCCAGCAGGTCTTCAAAGTCTTTGTAAGTCTTGGGACTGTTGCCCCAGAGCGTGGCGACTTTGTCCTTGGCGGCCGTGAGCCGCTCGGTGTAGGTGTCGCAGACGGCAGTAACCTCTACCAGATCGCCGCTGCCCTGCTTCATGCGGTCAATAAGATATGATCCGCGGCTGCCGGTTCCAATCCAGCCGAGGTGAATTTTAGAATTTTGCCCCAACGCGGGGAGTACGCCGGGTCCAGCCAGGATGGCGGCTCCAGCGGATTTGGTTATAAACCCTCGACGGGAAAGGTCTTCGCTCATGACTTGAGCGTATCGCAGGCGTGGGGGCGTTGCAATGGGAAATAGGAGAATCAGGAGGAGTGCGGTATGATCAATTCTTCGGGCTGTGGCGCAGCCTGGCTAGCGCGCTTGCTTGGGGTGCAAGAGGTCCCGGGTTCAAATCCCGGCAGCCCGACCAAATTCCTCATAGACTTACGGACTGCCACATTCCTTAATTCTTTTTTTGGAGTCCAATTGGAGTCCAAATGGGGACTCCGATCTTAGCTGGCCAAGGGTCCTTCGGTTTCAGTCCTTCGACAGGCCCAGATTCTCTGGTTCACTCTCTCCCTAAAAATACCTGCCAAACCCGACAAATCGTATGTAAGCTGTTGATTGCATTGAGTGAATCGTTGTCGGGTAGCCCCAAAAACCCGACAACAAACCCGACAAATCGCTTTTTTAAACCCGACAAATTCATAGCGACAGCCTCGAAAGCCAACTGGCATCCTCAAAACTCCCGTCCGCTTCCAGTTAGCGTCTGTGCCCACCCATTCCGCGTGTTGATCCTCACAATACTCAGAATTCGGGTTGGCGCATCCACTAACATCCTTTGAAACTCTTCCATTCGCCACAATCGGACTCCGTCTGTTGACGACTGATGTGCGCAGTTAGTACAGAGAAGATAAGGCGAAGAAAGTGTGCCCTTTTATCGCGACACCGCAAACGGCGGAAACGCAGATATGGCCAGTTGATCGGCTGGTACTTTACGCGCGCAATCC
>JBBQUE010000473.1:0-3835 GCA_038212805.1 Bryobacterales bacterium
AGCACCATGACCGCCGCCGCAGCCACGAGTTAAGTCCCTGTATGGTCCGTCGCCTTGAGGAAGCAGGCTGGGTGCCACGTCTAGCTCGCCTGTTTCCCTCGAAGGTTTTGGCCGGCAGCCTAATGAACGGAAAGCAAGCCCGATGCGGCTTGCATGGCAAACGATAGCTTCGGTAGATTTCCGGCGGTATCGAATGCCAGCTCCTCGGGTTCTCCCAGAATCTCCAGAGATGGATTCTTTTCAATCTGGTCCCGAAGGTTCTCGCTCATCTTTAGCATTCCGATCTCCATGGTGTTCACAATCCAGGCGATCGTAACTTCTGACAGGTCCAGCTTGCCAACGGTCGGCATCATGCGCGCCAGACATTCCCGGTCGCTCGGAAAATGGATTGGCGTGCGAATGGCAGCCGGAGTAGACGCGGTGAGTGAATTGATGCGCGTCGGGTTCCAATCCACCTTTTCAAGCAGACGGTCGTGGATGACATCGGCCATGCCCAAGCCCACGGCGTTGCCATAGCTCAAGCTGCTGAGATCGCGCAAGAAAACGCGATCGATCCTGGGCGTGTCCGGCCACGGATTCATCTGGCCGTTTACGCTGCGGTTCACTACCTTCGTATCCATCCCAGCGCCACTGATGGTTTTGCCAATTTCATCCAAAACCAGAATGTCCAGTTGAGGAACCGGAATCCTTCCCATCCACGTCTTCACCAGCGCCAACAGCTCCTCCTCCTTACGCTCCATGGAGGCTACCGGGACGGCGGTCAATTGCCCGGTATTGTGGTTCGCGTCTTCCAGAATCGCCAGTCCACCCACCACCTTCCCGCTCGCCAGCACCTGCCTTCCCACGCTACGGATTACGTGTTCCAGGCCCAGGCTATAGGCATAGGTGTGGTACCGCTGTGCGCCCGCAAACTTACCCAGGCCGATTGCCATCATTTTAAACAGGCCGCTCTCAATCGTCCCGGCGAAATCCGTGTGCCATTTCACCCTGCCAATCAGCATCACGCCGTCGCTCTCAAAGGCGTTGCGGTCCATAAAGGCTTCAATACCATCCGTGGTCTTCCCCAGGGGCATCACCTCCAGCGAACTAAGAACCGGGCACCCCATGGTGGCCTCATGAACGCCGTAGTGCGCCAACACGTCGGCCTGGCCTTCCGCGGTAGCAGCTCCATGGCTGCCCATGGCCGGAAAGATGAACGGCTGAAATCCCTGCGCTTTCCAGAAATCCACCACCGCGTGGACAATGGTGGCGATGTTCGCAATTCCGCGGCTGCCAACACCCAGGGCGATGCGTCCGCCCGGCTTCAGGTGCGCCGTGAAACCCGACGCGCTCAACTGGCGACGCACTTCGCCAGGGATGTCTTTGATGGAGTGATCCGGAAAGTTCTGACGTACAGGGAGGACTCGGGGAAACTGCATGCTAAAAGAATACACCAGCAGAGCGAAGCGGGCGGACCCCTCTTTTCACGGGTCCGCCCTTCACGCGTTAATTGGACACCACCAGATGGTTAGTGACCGAGAAGACGCCCGAAACGCTATTGGCCCGGATGCCAGCGATGGTCTTGTCGCCTTGATTGCTTACCACGCCCTCAAGAGTTACCTGCCCGTTGTCCACGATGATATGGATGGAAGGATGCGACCCGAGCGCGTAACGATACAGCGAAGCGTATCCAAAAATGGACCGGTACTCAGCCCGGCGGATCCCGTCATCGAAGGGTGAAAGCGGCAGAACTTCGATATGATTCACCACTTGGCCAACGCCCTCCAGGCGGCCCACTACACGTTGCGCATCTGCTTTGAGCGTAGGCCAAGTTACCGCGCCGGAGAGGGTAACCACGTTTCCATCCACGCGATAATTCAAATCGTCAAAAATGCCGTAATACGGCAGCATTAAGAGCTCATGGCGGACCTTATTCACTAAGTCGCCAGACCCTTTTGGACCAGCGGAACCGGCCCTACCCATCACGGGAGCGACCACCGCCAGCGCAAGCGCCAAACCCAAATTTCTCATGGCTGTTTTCATTGTTGTCAACTGCCTCCACTTCATAAGATGTATGCGGGTAGGGGCCCCGTTACAACAATGTGAGTGTTTACCAAACGATACAGACATCGGAAAATTGAGTAGAATCAGGATTCGAACCGATGCGGCAAACAATGCTTTTTTGGGTGCGCGATCACATCGCTCTCATCGCGATAGGTCTTTTCTTTGCCATTCTGGGAGTAGCCTGGTTGGTTTTTGCCGCGATGCGCAGCTATCGAGGTAACGACGAGGTTTTACGATTACGCCAGCGCCTGTATCAGTTGGAGCGCGAAACCGGGCTGAATCGAGCCTTCGATCCAGGCCCCGCGGTGCTGCCGCAGCGGTGGATTGACGCCGGTGCCACAGCCACCAGCAGCGACGGAGGTTGCTTCCTGATGATGCACGCCTCATCCCCGCTACAGCGCAAAATCGTCCTGACGGTCCGGATCGATGGGGTTCCTACGCGGACTCATCACACCTTTGTTGCGGGACAACGCACTGAATTCACCGGGAAGTCGGGCGTGTATACCCTGGAAATTCATTCCGTGGAGAAGAATCGCGCGCGCGCCGCGGTGTTTCTACGCAGTCTCCACATGGGCACCCTGGCCGACGATCAGGTGTAGATCAGGCCAGTACGCCGCGGGCTCTCAGCGCTTCATCAATGATTTCAACCAATTCCTCGCGGGTGAGTTGCCGCTGAGCGGTCGAAGCCATATCCTCCGCCGCGAGGGGCGATCCGGGCTCCAGGGCTGCGCCGGATTTGATCCCGTAGCGGGTTCTGGAATCGATCAGCTTGTTAACCTCAACGCGGGGAAGGGCTTTTGCGCCGCCCAACAATTCCGCAACCAGTGTGATGCGCGCGTAATGCTCCACCGTCTCCATGCGGAAGTACCCCTGGTGCAAGTCCGCACCATACGCCACCGCGCCATGATTCGCCATCAGGATGGCATCGTACTTGGGGATGTAGGGGAGCATGCCGTCAGTCAGGGCAGGCGTACCGGGCAAACCATAATCGGCCAGCGGCACGGAGCCCAGGCAGATCACCACCTCCGGCAGAATGGCCAGGTTGAGCGCACGCCCCGCCACCGCGAATCCGGTAGCTACGGGAGGATGGGCGTGTACCACGGCGTTCACATCAGGCCGCATTTTGTAGATGGTAAGGTGCATGGCGATCTCGGAAGTGCATTCGCGATCGCCTTCGAGTTTGGCGCCTTCGTAATCGCAGATGATCAGATCGCAGGGCTGCATCATGCCCTTCGAAATGCCGGTTGGCGTACACAAAATACGGCTCTCGTCCAGCCGCACGCTGATATTCCCGTCGTTGCTGGCCACCCAACCCTTCTCGAAGGCGAGTTTGCCTATGTCGACGATGTCCTGCCGAAGTTCCTGTACCGATTTCGACATCCGCCTCTCGATTGTAGCCTACGCGCGGGAGCACTCAAGGGCGATGGCAGCTTGATCTACCCCGGCGGGCGTGATATTCTGTTGAGGTCAAGGCCGCTGCAAGGTAGCCTTCAGATTTCTCCTCCAATGTGCGGACATGGCGGAATTGGCAGACGCGCTGGGTTCAGGTCTCAGTACTCGCAAGGGTGTGGAGGTTCAAGTCCTCTTGTCCGCACCAAAACTTCAGTTTGTAAGATCGCTTTCACAATCCTCACTCCTGACCAATTCATTGCACTACCACGAGATGCGTGCCACTGCCGACTGCGTCCAAAAACCAGCTGACGGGTTCGAAGAAAGCCTCGCGGCTTAGGCGGAAGGTCTAGTGATGAACCGGGAAAATGCGCTCGGCCCTGGTATGGGGCCATTTTACGGG
>JBBQUE010000474.1:0-3830 GCA_038212805.1 Bryobacterales bacterium
CCCGGAGCGACGAAGGCCCACGCCTGATAGAGAATCCACGGGGATGCGATAAACACCGAACACAACAACGGCAGCTTCATCCAGATGATGGAAAAGCCTTCCATGGGCTCTATCATGGCCAGTTTTGGGGGCACCACATTCAGATGCTTCAGCGCCGTGGTGGCCGGTTCCTGAATGATGTCCCAGAGCTGCCCGGCGTACAGCAGGCTTATGACGAACGCAGCCACCAGGCCATACAGCGCCCGGAGGATGCGTGTGCGCAATTCCTCTAAATGCTCCATGAACGACATGCGGAGCATGCCTTCATCGTCATCGTCGGAATCGGGGGGGGTAGGCGGCGGCCCGGGCGGGGGTTTCTGAATGGACCCCCCCGGACGCGCCACTATCGATGTTACCGCGGGAACCGCCTCAGACTTGACGTCAATCACCTGAGTGGAGGCGGACGCTGACGGATTATAGCCATAGGGATCGTCGTAGTATCCATAGCTATCGTCCGTGCGTGGGGCGTAGTGGACCTCAGACGGAACCTCGGCTTCGAGAGCCGGAACTCCCTGCTTATGTTCGTCCATTTTCAACTGGCTTCTTTAGCTATGCGCCGGTCCGTTCACTGGGTGCGGCTCCGTTGGGTTAGGCGCCGGGGCAGGCAATTGTGCCTGAACCGCCGTTTCAATCCCGGGAGTCTCGTGAGAGACCGGTACTTCGGCGCCCTGAGGTGCGGATGCGCTTACAGTGGTTGGATGTGATGCAGTGGATTCGTACGATTCAGCGCCATAAGCGCCCGAATCGTAATAAGAAGGAGAGTCATATTGCTCGTAGCTCTGCGTGATCTCGCTGGTGTAGCTACGCGTAATTTCTTTAATCGACTCGTTTTCCCGTTCCAACTCTCGCATGTGTGTTTCGAAGGTCGCCTTCAGATCGCTCTGCGCGCGCCGAAACTCTGTGATCGCCTTACCCAGCGTCCTGCCCAACTCCGGCAACTTCTTCGGGCCGAAGAGAACCAGGGCCACCAGGAAAATGACGATCATTTCCTGCACACCTACGGGACCCATGTTGAATAAACCTCCAGACAGCTAAAGCATAGCAGAACCTGGACAAGGAGGAATTGGCCGCGGATGAACGCCGATAAACGCGGATAACAAAAACCCTGGCCCCCTTGCTTTGGTCTTATCCGCGTCTATCCGCGAGCATCCGCGGCCAATTCAGCACCTGACGTGTGCCAAAATCGGGGGGTATTCATGTCCACAGTACTAAAACAGGTCCGTTGGGGCGTGGCGTCCGCCGTCCTGCTGGTTGTCCTGGCCGCGATCTCCGCCTGGTGGAATTTGGTCACGGCGCTTCCGCACCTGCTGGTGTTTTCCGCCGTTGCCCTGGGCTTGCGCCGCGGTAGACCCTGGAGCGGCTTCGGGGGAGCTCTATTTCTGGCGGCTTCCATCGCCAGCATCACGTTCGCCTTATGGCGGTCCGGCCAGCTGGCCACGTTTGCTCCCAGCGTGTTCGTCACCGCTTTGCTTTATGCCGTTCCCGCCACGCTGCTCTTTCGCGCCGGCCGCGCTTTGCAGCAAACCAATCCGGCCGTGCGCTCGTCGCCGTTGCGCTGGCTGGTGCTGGCGGCTATCATGATTGCCTTTCCGCTGGTGTTCAACCCGGTTGTCGTCAGCGCCGGTTCCATGGAAAATACCATTCTCGCGGGCGACCAGATCCTGATCCTCCGGCTGCCGGTGGGCGCTCCCCGGCGCGGAAATTTGATTTCGATGCGCTATCCGGTGGACGCCCGGCAATCGTTCATCAAGCGCGTGATTGCGGTGGGTGGCGACCGGGTTCGTTTCGCGGATGGCAAACTGATTCTGAACGGCGTTCCCCAGAACGAAACTTACGTGGTTCACAAAGCCACCCAGCCGGATTCGTTCCTTACCAACTTCCCGAACGGTGTGGCTTCGTTTTCTTCCATTCCGGATTGGCCCGCGCAGATGGCCCGGAACACCCGCAACGGGGAACTGATCGTTCCCGATGGGAAGCTGTTCGTCCTGGGGGACAATCGCGATCACTCGCTCGATAGCCGCCAGTGGGGGTTTCTGGATCCCAGCGATGTCCTGGGCCGTCCCGCGCTGATCTATTTTTCCAAGGATCCCGTTGCCGGTCACGTGCGCTGGAACCGGCTGTTCCGGCCACTCTAGCTTCCCCTCTAAGCTTGTTACACTCTGAAGAACGCCATGCTTCGAGTTTCCGTTCTGGTCGTCATTTCGGCTCTTCCTCTATTAGCCCAGGCCCCCGATTCCGCCGCCATTCGCGGTAGGGTGCAGGATCAAAGCGGTGCCGTTATCCAGAATGCGCCAGTGCTCCTTAACAATACTGCTACCGGTTTGCAACGGAAGACCCGGACGGATTCCAGCGGTCTCTACACCCTTGCCGATCTGCCGCTGACGGGCGCATATAAGCTGGAGGTTACGCGCGCAGGTTTCGCCCCGAAATCCGCCGATGCCATCTTCCTCCGCGCCGGGGAAACCGCCACCCTGAACTTCATCCTGGCACCTGAATCCGGCCGAAGCGAAGTCCTGGTGCTGGGAACCACCGAGGGCGTCCGGGCCGATTCCCCCCAGACCGGGACCCGTCTGGATGCCCGAACTCTAGCCCAGACCCCGGTTTCCGGACGCAAACTGACCACTCTGCCCCTGCTTGATTCCACTGTCCGACCGGCCCGCGGCACCGGCGACCTGTTCCTCAGCTCCACCCTTTTTGTGATCGACGGCGGCGGACGCAGGCAAACTTCCTATGTGGTGGATGGGGCAACCGCCGATGACGCCTGGGGCCGCCAGACCATTTTCAGTACCGTGCCCCTGGCGGCAATCCAGGAAGTGACCGTGTTAACCAACGCGTTTTCAGCGGAATACGGGCGCAACACCGGCGGAGTGGTGAACGTCAACACCATCACCGGCACCAACGCCTTCCACGGCGAACTGCTGGAACTTTATCGTCCAGGGAACATGGAAGCGCGCAACCCCCTGGCCATCCGGACCACGGAGGATACCCTCAGCCAGACCAGCGGCATGTTCGCCGGCCCCCTTGTTCCCAACAAGTTGCACTTCCTGGCCGCGGCCGAATACAATCACCAGAATCACGACGCCACCATCACCTCTCCGCTTCAGCCTGGCCTTTACACCGGCCGGATACGCCAAGCCCTCGCCCTGGGCGGATTGGATGGACAGTTGAGCGCCAGCCACTCACTCGCCCTGCGCCTGAGCGCGGATCATCTTTCCGATTCGAACCCGAACGACGCTGTCGGCGGAGTGGCCTTGCCCAGCGCCGCGCGCATGTTCCACCGCGCCACCTATGGGATTCATTTCAACGAAACCGCCGTCCTGAATCCACGCACCATCAACGAGGCCCGCGCTGAATTCCTGATCGGTTCCCCCATCACCCGCTTCGATCCCGTCACCCCCTCTACCCAATATTCCATCCCGGGGTATGCCACATCCGGCGAGTCGCGCGTCGCCAACCTGCAGAACCACCAATGGCAACTGGCCGATTCGCTTTCGCTGGTTTTCGGGAGCCACCACGTCAAGGTAGGGGTGGACTTGCTGTATTCCACGTCCGGCGGCGTAGGCCAGGAATTCGGCAGCCCATTCTATCTGGGCCAGTTCACCCTCCGGCCCGCGCGCTCTTTCGATAACCTGACATTGGCCGACGTCACACGCGTCTCGCAGGGCTTCGGCAACGCCAATTATCAGGTGGGCGAGTGGTTGGGTTCGTTTTTTCTTCAGGATAGCTGGCGCGTCCGCCCGGACCTGACCCTTAGCCTGGGCGTGCGCTACGACGCCCAAACCTTCACTGAC
>JBBQUE010000475.1:0-3825 GCA_038212805.1 Bryobacterales bacterium
GCTCGGTGCTTCCCCCAGCGGGTAGCAAACGGCTTTGGGTGGGCGAATACGGCCCTGCGAGTACAACTTTTTCAGGGCGGCCTGGGCTTGGGCGGGATACTCGGGGTGGAGTTGCAGATGTCCGCCCCAGACCGCGCCCACCACGGAGATGTTCTTCAGCAAAATCCGGTTGGCGGCGATGGTGGGAATGCGGCCACTGGCGAAACCGATCACCAGCAAACGGCCATAAGGCGCAATGCACTTGCTGGAGAGATCGAAGACATCGCCGCCCACGGGATCGTAAATCACGTCGGCTCCGCGCCCGGTGATCTCTTTCACGCGATCCACCCAAGTGTGTTCGTTGTACAAGATGACGTGATCGGCTCCGTTTTCTGCGCAGAACGCCAACTTCTCCGGGCTGCCCGCGGTGGCAATCACCCGTGCGCCCAGGGCTTTGCCGATCTGAATCGCCGAGGTTCCGGTGCCGCTGGCCCCGGCGTGGACCAACAACCATTCACCCGCTTGCAGCGCGCCCCGGTCCACCAGTGCGAAGTACGATGTCTGGTAGACCACCGGCATGGCAGCGGCCTCAGGGAAATCGAGTCCGGCGGGCATGGCAAACGTGCGGGTATGTTCCGCGATGGAGTATTCCGCCATGCCGCCTTGAAACGTAAGCGCGAGAACGGATTGACCGGGTTCGAATTGCGTGACGCCCACACCGATGGCATCGATCGTGCCCGCGACTTCGGCACCCGGAGTGAACGGAAAGGGCGGCTTGATCTGGTACTTGCCCTGGATCTGTAGAATGTCGAAAAAGTTCAGGCCGGCGGCGTGATTGCGGATGCGAACCTGGCCTGGGCCGGGCTCTGGCAACGGGATCTCGGCGAGCGACATGGTTTCCGGTTCACCCCAGGAGTTTACTTGCCAGGCTTTCATATCGCCTGACATGGTATCACCTGGCGCTTTGAGTGGCTTCCGGCCGGTCGGTGCTGAATCGCGCCCGGACGGCGATGCGGTTGTCGGTGGGGGCGGGGCGCATGATGAGTTGGTGATGGCTTTGGGGCTGGCGTGTCAGGGCGCGGAGGGGCTAGCAGCCCGTGGCGAACGTCAGAAAAGGACGCTTGCTCACGCGCGCGGCTCGATACAGTAATCAGGTTACAGAGCCGCGACCGTCAGGAAGCAACTTCCACCACGGACCGCTAGCTAAGCTCTTCCGCACCAGCGCAAATTGTGCCTCTGCCTCTAGGTCATCCAGAGTTACATCCAATCGGGAATGACCCTGGATGCGGCGTATGGCGGCGGAGTCGTCTAACTCCGGGCCTCCTCCTTCGCTCTCCGAAACTCCCGCCGGCACCTGCGGCGCTGCACCCAGTCACCCAGGAGATTCAGCAGCTTCCACCCCACCGCGCCATCATGAGGATCGCTGTAAGATGATTCTCCTGCGACATGGGACGATGGCATCTTGTCTAAGTAAGCCTTGAAGCGGCGGTACTGCTCCTGGGCATATTCCCCCATGGTTGCTCGAATATAAATCCCGCCAGGAAGATCATCAGCGCAAACGAAAAAACGAAGCCATTGCTTACGCCCGCCCACATGTTTCCATCTGGTTAGTCCCAGCCTTCCCGGATAAATCTCGCTTATTTTTCTGTTAGCCTCAATCCATGCATCGCCGGTCTTTTCTCTCGAGCGCCCTGGCCATGGCCGTCCGTCTTCCACGCAAAATCCGCATCGGCATGATCGGGCTTGAAGGCCATTCCGGCATCGTCCTGGACTCCCTGCGAGATCTTCCCGACGCCGAATTGGTGGCTTTTCAAGACGCCGATCCAGCCCGAGGAACGAAGCTCCGCGCCCGCCGCTACGCCACGTTTGAAGCCATGCTGGACCACGAACAACTTGACGTGGTCGGCATCGCCGGTCCCAACGCCGAGCGCGTCCCGGTGATCCTGGCTGCCGCCGCCCGTAAGATCCACATCGCCGCCGAAAAGCCGTTGGCGCTGAACCGGGCCGATCTGGAACGCGTCAAGGCCGCCGTGGCCGCGAACGGCATACGCCTCACTATGTTCCTCCCCATGCGGTTTTACGGTTGCTATACCGAGATGCGGCGAATCATCACCTCTGGGGGTATCGGGGAGGTAGCCCAGGTGGATGCCCAGAAGTCCTATAAGCTGGGCCCCCGTCCGGAATGGATGCTCCATCATGCTACTTATGGAGGGACAATTCCCTACATCGGCATCCACATGGTGGACCTGATCCGCTACACCACCGGGCTGGAAATCATGGACGCATTCTCACTCCAGAACCGGATTGAATTCCCCGAATTGCAGGACATGGAGAACACCACCGCTTCCCTCTTCCGGCTAAAGAACGGCGCAGTCTCAGTGCTACACATGGACTACCTCCGCCCCGAGGCGGCCGATGGCCATGGAGACGACCGTCTGCGAGTGGCCGGAACCGGCGGGATCCTTGAATACCAGGAACACGGTGGCCTGAAACTGGTCAGCGGCAAACAGAAAGAAACGACGCTGACCCCGCTCCCGCCCGACCGCAGCCTGTTTGTGGATTTCCTCGATTCCGTCTATAACGGCAAGGCCGCCGGGCTCACCTTACCCGAGATCTACCGGGCCAACGAAATCGTATTGGCGGCACGCGAATCCGCTGAAACCGGAAAGCTGACTCCCACGCTCTGAGACGGCGCTACCATGGCAGTAGCGTAAGTGAACTACTCTAGAATTTTGATTCGCGCCACAAACTGGGTCGGCGATGCCGTCATGTGCCTCCCAGCCCTGTGCGCCATTCGCGAACGATTTCCACAGGCCCGCCTTACCATCCTCGCAAAGCCTTTCGTTGCAGATCTTTACGCGGGGCAGCCGTTTGCCGGCGAGACCATTCTCTACACGCCCCGCACACTGAAAGAGAAGATCGACTTCGGATTGAGCCTTCGCCCCAGGCAATTCGATTGCGCCATCCTACTTCAAAACGCATTTGAAGCCGCTCTGGTCGCACGCCTGGCAGGAATTCCGCACCGGATCGGTTACAATCGCGACGCCCGGGGCTGGCTGCTCACGCAAGCCATATCCGTTCCCCGGGCCGGCGAAATCCCCCCACATCAGCGTTTTTACTATCTGGAAATGCTGCGGCGCGCGGGCATCCTGGACCGGCTCCCGGAGAGCGATGCCATCCAACTCGGGCGGCCCGCTCCTAACCACGTGTCAGGCCCAGTAATAGGCATCAGCCCAGGGGCGGCCTATGGATCCGCCAAGCGATGGCTGCCCGAACGGTTCGCTGAGGCATCCGCCCAAATTGCCCGCGCGCGCAACGCTTCCATCGCCATCTTTGGGACCAAAGAGGAGCGCGCACTCTGTGAACAGGTCGCCGGACTACTAACTGGCTTGCCCGTAACCAACTACGCCGGCCAGACCACCCTGGCGCAGTTCATCGAATTGGCCTCCGCCTGCGAACTATTTCTGACGAACGACTCCGGCTCAATGCACATCGCTTCGGCGCTGGGCATCCCCACGGTTGCGATTTTCGGGGCCACGGACCATATCGCCACCGGCCCCACCGGCCCACTTTCGCGCGTAATCCGCGAGCCGGTGGAATGTAGCCCCTGTCTTCTGAGAGAATGTCCTATCGATCATAGATGCATGACCGCGGTGAGCGCCTCCCGCGTGGCTGAGCAAGCACTACGCTTACTTGCGCCCTGAGGCCAGGAGTTTTTTGGATACACGGAACAAAATCATCGCCCTTGAACAGGCCCAGGCGATGGCTGAGTCTCAGCCTGCGGTATGCGTAACAGGGCATTTCGATCCCCTGCTGGCCCAGCACGCCCGGCAGATTGGGAACCTG
>JBBQUE010000476.1:0-3821 GCA_038212805.1 Bryobacterales bacterium
CTCCGGGAGATCCGTACTTTTCTCAAGAGTTTGGCCAAGTGATATAAAGGGCACAATGCGATTTCTCATGCGTGCGGTTTTTGCCGGAGTGTTCTTCCTGGGGGCCGCTTCCGCGCAGCCGCGGAATGATCTGAACTTTACGGCGGCCATCGGGGAGTTGCGTGAGATCTCCCGCTCGCTGCCCAACTACTTCATCGCGGAAGCCAGGGCGCATCTGGCTACCCGGCCGCGGATAACCTCCATGGATGCGCTGAATGAGCGCGCTTCCCAGGTCCGGCGGCAGATCATCAGCAATGTCGGCGGCTTTCCGGAGCGCACCCCCCTCAACGCGAAAGTAGCCGGGGTGGTGGAGCGCGATGGGTATCGCATCGAAAAGATCATCTTCGAGAGTCAGCCCAAATTCTTCGTCACCGCGAATCTTTATGTGCCTAATCATCAAGGTCCGGGGCCTTTCCCGGCGGTCCTCTTTCCCCTGGGTCATGAAAATGGGGCAAAGGCGCACGATGCCTGGCAATACGTATTGGCCAGCCTGGCGCAGAAAGGCTTTGTAGCGCTGGCGTGGGATCCCCTGGGCCAGGGCGAACGTTTGCAGTTCTATGATGCCGATCTCAGGCAATCGCGGCTGGTGGCGTCCACCCGGGAGCACACGATGTTGGGCGCGCAGTGCCTGCTGGTGGGCGACAACATTGCCCGTTACACCATCTTCGACGGGATGCGCGCTTTGGATTATCTGCTGAGCCGGAAGGAAGTGGACCCGCAACGCGTGGGCATAACCGGCAATTCAGGGGGCGGCACACACACCGCTTATCTGGCCGCGCTGGACGACCGGTTGCAGGTTGCGGCCCCCAGTTGTTACATCACTTCGTGGGACCGCTTGATGACGCAGTTGGGCCCGCAGGATGCCGAACAGAACCTGCCTCCGTGGTTGAATATTGGCTTTGATTTTCCGGATTTCATCTACGGGTTTCGGGGCAAGCCCTACCTGGTGCTCTCCGCGATCCGCGATTTCTTCCCGATTGGAGGCGCGCGCGCAAGTGTCGCGGAAGTTCGCGGAACCTATGATTCGTTGGGCATCAGTGAGAAACTCGAGATGGTTGAGGCCGACGATGGGCACGGTTACACACTGCCCCGGCGGCTTGCCGCGTACCGCTGGATGTCGAAGTGGCTGAAGGGCGCGGAGGATGACGGTAAAGAGCCGCCAGTTTCGCTGGCCACGGAGGCGGAACTGCAGTGTACGCCTACCGGGCAGGTTTCCACTTCGCTGGGCGGGGAATCCGTATTCACGTTGAATCAAAAGCGCGCGGATCAGCTGCGCGCTCATTCGCCCGGCCAGCAGGACGTGCTGGTTGCCGCGCGGGAGTTGAGCGGGTATCGGCCGCGGCCCGGTCCGCCTTCAGTGACGCGCTATGGAATATTGCAGCGCGCGGGCTACCGCATCGAGAAATTTATCTACGAGAGCGAGCCGGGCATTCCGATACCGGCCGTGCTGGCGATTCCGGACCGGCCATCCGCGGCGCGCGATGCCATCCTGTATGTGGATGGAAGTGGCAAAGCGGCCGTGGCGCCCAAGCTCGAAGAGTGGATGAAGAACGGAACGGTGGTGCTCGCGATCGACGCCCGGGGCTTTGGAGAGACACAAAAAGCCGACGCCGCCAGTGAGGATAGTCGCGTTTGGTTCGGCGATACTTCCAGCGCATCGGCGGCTTGGTTGTTGGGGAAAACGCTGGTGGGCTTGCGCGCGCTGGATATCATCCAGGGGATCGAACTGCTGGCGGCGCGAACCGGCCTCAACGCGCAAGCCATCCGGGTGGTAGGGGTGGGAAGCGCCAGTGTCCCGGCTCTGTTTGCTACCGCGTTCGATCAGCGAATCCGGTCCGTTGAACTCGACGGGCTGCTGATGTCGTACCGCTCGGTGATTGAGACGCCCATACACCGGCACGCGTACGAACAGGTGATCCCCGGCGTGATCCGCAAATTCGATCTTCCGGACCTGGTAGCGGCCTTGGCGCCGCGCACCGTTCGCATCACCAGCCTGGTGGATGCCATGGGAGATACAGTTCCCGATCAGATCGCCCGCGGCTTGTATGGCGGCGCGATGGCTACGCGCCATTGACGGGTGTTATAGACTCAAGTCGATGACCTTTTCGCGCCGCCATTTCCTGGCAACTTCCGCCGCCGTTCCCTTCGCCGGGGCCTTGCGGGCCCTTCCGCTTTCAGCCATCCGGCTGGGCGTTACCAGCGACGAGATCGATGAGGATCCCGCCAAAGCCGCTGAATTCCTGCACCGTTTTGGAGTCCAGTACGCTGAGGTGCGCAATATCTGGGGCAAGTACAACACGGCGCAACCGTTGGACAAAGTTCGCGAAGCCCGGGCGCAGTTTGACGCACAGAACGTGAAGGTCTCCATCGTCGACACGGCGTTCTTCCGCGGAGCAATTCCGGCGGACGGCCCCGCGCTCGATAAGGAATGGACCCTGCTTGATAACGCCATGGATCGCGCTGACATCTTCGGGACCAAGCTATTGCGCACCTTCGCCTTCATGCCCGCGGCGGGCGGTTCCAAGGATGGCGGTGTGCCTGAACGGGCGAAGGCGCTGCTTCACGACGCAGCGCGCCGGGCCGCCAAGCGGGACTTCCGGTTGGCAATCGAAAACCTGAAAGGCAGCTACGTCCAGACCGGAGCCGACTCCGCCAAGCTGCTGGCCAGCGTGAACGAACCGAACCTAGGCTTGACCTGGGATCCTAACAACGCCGCCTCGGCCGGCGAGAAATCGTTCCCCGATGGGTACCGGCTCCTGAACCCTGCCCGGATCTTCCACGTCCACCTGCGGGACTTCCGCCACAAGCCGGACGGTACGGTTGAGTGGACTGCCGTGGGGGCGGGCGAGTTCGACAACTTCGCGCAGATCACGGCGTTGCGCAAGGACGGCTTCCGCGGTTCTTTGACGCTTGAAACGCACTGGCGCGCCCCAGAAGGCAAGGCCTTTTCCACTGAGACGTCGCTCAAAGCTTTGCTGAAGGTCATCGACAAGCTCAGTTGAGATATATGGACCTTCACCGGAGCCCTGCGCGCCAGCGTCTTCTCTAAACCGTGGGACGGCGAGGAAGGCGGCGACATCTATGACCAGGGAGAACTCTCCATCACCCCTGGCGACCGCCTGTTTCTCTACTCCGACGGCGTGACCGACGCGCCCGGCCCCACCGGAGCGCCGCGCAGCGAACGCTGGTTGCTGAATGAGATGGACCTGCACCGCAAAAAGAACGTGCGCGACATCCAGCATTCCGTACACTCCCAGGTGAAAGTCCATACACGTGAATCTCCGTTCACTTAGATAACTCCTTCCGCAAGCTTGTGTTTCCATAATCGAAGGAGATACAACAATGCGGTATAACAAAGCATTTGCAGGATTGACACTGGTGGCCGGGATGGCCCTCGTGGGCACCACTCCCCTGAGCGCGCAAGATTGGGGACGGCGCGATAGTTACCGCGATCAGCGCGACATCCGCGGCGATGCTCGCGACCTGCATTACGACCACGAACGGGTGGAGAGACTGCAGGCCGACATTGCCCGCGATCACTGGCAGCTGAATCAGGATATCGGTTACGGCCGCGACCGCGCCGCCGCTGAAGATGCCGCGGACCTGGCACGGGATCAACGCGCGCTCAACGCGCAACTGCGGGACATCCATCACGATCGTGAGGACATCTATCGCGACAGCCGGGATCTCCGGCACGATTATCATGAGCGCAACGAAAACTGGGGCAGGCGCTGGTAGTCTACAATGGGTCGTGGCCCTTAGGGGCGCGTAGCTCAGTTGGT
>JBBQUE010000477.1:0-3821 GCA_038212805.1 Bryobacterales bacterium
CTGATTGTGGAGAACAACTGCCACCTGATCGATGTTCTGAACTGGTTTCTCGGCGGCCATCCCGAATCCGCCATGGGCGAGGGCGGCCGCACGGCGCTCAAGTTTGGCGATATCTACGACCACGGCACGGTGCATTACCAATACGCCAATAAAGTACAAGGCGATCTGTGCGGCATGATGCTCTCGCCTGGCTTCCACCGCGACGTGCGCGAGGAGTTCTTTGGGTCCGATGCCTGGCTCGAAACGTCGGAAAACGGATGGCGCTACCAGCTTTCGGCGAAAGCCACTGGGGATGAAAGGTCGCCCCACAACATCACTATCGATTCCATTCAGGCCTTCGTGAACCGGATTCAATCCGGCCATCCGGAGAACACCGTGGCGCGCGGCGTGGAGTCGTCGTTAACCGCGATTCTCGGCCGCCTGGCGATGGACCTCAGGCGCCCCGTTTCGTGGAGTGAACTTATGGCATCGAACGGATGGCCCACATGACAACTATGCTCGAACCTCGTATCATCAAACCTCGCATCAAGGGCGCGTACGCGGCACTGATCACGCCTATCGATCATTTGGGCCGTCCCGATCTCGAAACCTTTGACCGGCTGATGGACTTTGTTTCCGAGCGCGGATTGGACGGCGTCGTCATCGGGGGCGCCACCGGCGAGTACGTGCATTTTGACATCCACGACCGGCTTCGTTTGATCGCCCGCGCGGTGGGTCGCCTGCGCGGAAACATGCAAGTGTTCGCGAGCGTCGGCACGTCGTCCGTCTATTCCACGGTGCTGCTTGCCACCCAGGCGGCGCAGCATGGAAGCGCGGCGCTGCTTTTGCCCATGCCCTATTTTTTCCGCTATGAGCAGCAAGATCTGACCGCTTTCGTGGAGGAGGTTTGCGGCGCCGTGGACATTCCGTTCCTGCTCTACAACCTGCCTTCGTTCACCAATTTCCTGGAGGTCCGGACTGCGATCGACTTGCTGCATTCGGTTCCAAACCTGATCGGCATGAAAGATAGCAGCGGACTGAAGACCAACCTGCAGCCTCTCGCCGACGCGCGAAGATCAGGTTCGTATTCGCTTTTGGTGGGCGACGACAGCCTGCTGCTGAGCGCGGTCCGCGCCGGCTGGGATGGGGTGATTTCCGGCATCGCGTGTTTTGCCCCGGAATTGATTGCCGCGGTCTATCGAAGCCATTCCGAAGGAAACGCCGAGGAAGCGCGGCGCTTGCAGGAAATGCTGGATGAAGTGATCGCGTGGGTGGTCCGGCTCCCGGTTCCGTGGGCGGTGCGGGCTGGCTTGGCGGCGCGCGGAATCGCGAACGGCCCCATGCACCTTCCCGTGTCGGCGGCGCGCGCCCGCCAGATTAACGAATTTGGCGAATGGCTGCGCAACTGGGCTGACCGTCATGGCTTGCCGCTCGAAGGCGTTTGGTCGCTGGATGAAATCTCCGCGTAAAGTCAGGTGTTTGACCGTTTTTGGGGAAACCCACCCGTTTTCGACCATCGCCCGGGCGCGCGAACCCCCAAAACGGTTAGGCACTCCGTCAAGTTCTGTCGCGCCGAACCAGGCGAGCTTTTGATACACTATCGGTAGTATCCGTAGTCTGCCCGATCAGAGGGAGATCCTTGTATGAAATTCGCAACACTGTTTCTCGCAGCGGCCTTGTTTAGCTGTGTAAGTGGCCTGGCGGCCAACACCTCCGGCACCGCGGCCCCCACCTTCACGAAGGACGTCGCCCCCATCCTCTACTCGCGGTGCCTGGAATGCCATCGTCCGGGCGAGGCCGCCCCCATGCCGTTCCGTTCCTATCAGGAAGTGCGTCCCTGGGCGAAAGCCATTAAGCAGCAAGTGGCCCAGCGCATCATGCCGCCCTGGCATGCCGACCCGGCCGTGAATCACTTTTCAAACAGCCGGCGGTTGAGCGACGCTGAAGTAGCCACGGTTGTTAAGTGGGTGGATGAGGGCGCGCCCGAAGGTAAGACGGCGGATCTGCCCAAGATGCCGGAGTTCGTGGAAGGTTGGGCAATCGGCAAACCGGACAAGGTGTTCGACATTGGCAAGGATTTCAAGATTCCCGCCGAGGGAGTAGTACAGTATCAATACTTCAAAGTCGACCCGGGCTTTACCGAAGATACCTGGATACAGGCGGTTGAAGCGCGTCCCACCCAGCGCGCCCAGGTTCATCACATCCTGGTATTCGTGCAGGAAGGCGGCAAACGCGTGACCCGCTCGGGCGAGCAGTTCAGCGATATGCTGATCGGCTATGCCCCGGGCGTCCCTACCCTGAAATGGGATCCCGACACGGCGTTTTTGGTGAAGGCTGGATCCACGTTGCTCTTCCAGGTGCACTATACGGTGAATGGCAAGGAAGCCGTGGACCGCTCGGTGCTGGGTTTGAAGATCCGGAAAGATGCTCCCAAGTACCGCGCGTTCTGCGGTTCGGCGCTGCAATTCAGACTGGAGATTCCGCCCAACGAACCGAACTACGAAGCGAAGGCTAGCTACGAATTTAAGGAAGATGTCACCATGCTGGACCTCACCCCGCACATGCACCTGCGCGGTAAGGCGTTCAAGTACGTGCTGACTTATCCCGATGGACACAGTGAAGAGTTGTTGAACGTTCCCAAATACGACTTCAACTGGCAATTGAGTTATGTGCTGGCGGAACCGCGGCACATCCCCGCCGGTTCCAGGCTCGACGCCACTGCCTGGTACGACAATTCGGCTAACAACAAGTACAACCCGGATCCATCCAAAACCGTAAAGTGGGGCGATCAGACCTTTAACGAGATGATGATCGGTTTCTTCAACTACAAAGTTCCCGTGGATCGTCCGGATCCGGTTCCGGCGGTCAAACCGGCCGCTCGTACCGGGGCGGAATAATTACGGGGCGTTTTGGGCTAACCGGGACAGGTATTCTGTCCCGGTGATGAATCCTTGCGTAAGCCCAGTTAGCGCCCCTCCCGAGTCCAGGAAGTTCTGCCAGAATCCCAGTCCGGCAGTATCCGGGTTGCGACGCAAAAATCCCATGTAGCACAAAATCGCGAAGGCCCGGTTTCGCACCCGGTCGTCAAACTCCCTCCCACGGATGAACGAATCCAGTAACGTGCTCCGGGTCAATTGGCCGCCGTTGAGCAGGCCTAACCAATAGATTTGCCCCTGCCGGTCAGGGGGCCGGCCCAGTACATTGAGATACGCCAGCGTCACGAAGTCCTGGTTGGATGGCTGTCCGAAGCGGTTCTGGAATTCCGTCGAGGTCAGGAAGGCGTCCAGGATGGCCACGGACGACAGACCGCGCTGGAGTCCGCTGTACCAGTTGAGCCACCCCGCGTAGTCGGGATCCCGGCCCAGTGCCCCGATGTAAGTCTTGATCACGTACAGACCGGTATTCGAAAACTCCGGGCTGGTGAAGAAGGACGCCGCGGCTTGGGAACGGGTCAAAGCGCCAGAATCCAGCAGCCCTTTCCAATAGGCCAGCCCGGCAGGATCGGGCTCGCGGCTTAACAGATCCCGATAGAGCTGGCGGACAAAGACGTAGCTCGTGATGGGCAGAACCGTGGTTGGGTCTGCGCTCACTAAGGCCAGGGTAGGGGTTCCCCCTGAGAGCGAAACCACGTTGTTCACGGTGGCCACGGCGTTGGCCGCCACGTTCACCAGAACCTGAATCTGAGTATTGGCATTCGGCGCCAACGCCCCGGATTGCGTACACACTAGGCCGGTGCAGGACCAACCCGTACCGGACATGGAAACCAGGTCAAGCCCAGCCGGTAACAGCTCATTGACAGCCAGTCCCATTGCGGGCAAGGAACTGGTATTTGTAATCGTGAT
>JBBQUE010000478.1:0-3805 GCA_038212805.1 Bryobacterales bacterium
GACACCGGCCCCCAGTTCACTTTCCGGCAACTCACGATCGTAGGCCTGGACATCATCTCCGAACCTGAGATACGGAAAATGTGGGGCTTAAAGGAAGGGAAACCTTACAATCCCGATTATCCCGACCATTTCCTGGCGCGGGTGAAAGAGGACGGCATACTGGATGGTTTGGGAGATACCGCGGCGGAGCGAAAAATCGACTCTAACGGGAACACCGTCGATGTTACCTTGACCTTCAAGGGCGCGAAGGTAGACCCTGAGAAACTACGGCGTGCACGCCAGCTTCCGTAAAGTATAATTACGGGGGATTCAGACTAGGAGCTTTGTGCAACAGGATACTTGCGATATTGGACTGATTGGTTTGGCCGTAATGGGGCAGAATCTGGTCCTTAACATGAACGACCACGGCTACAAAGTGGCCGTTTTCAACCGGACGGTTTCGAAGGTAGACGACTTCTTGGCGGATGAGGCCAAGGGTACCCAGGTGGTAGGCACCCATTCCATTGAAGAACTGGTGGGCGCGCTCCAGAAGCCGCGCCGCGTGATGTTGATGGTGAAGGCGGGTGAAACTATCGACCAGATGATCGAGGCCCTGACGCCGCACATGGAAGCGGGTGACATCATCATTGATGGTGGAAACTCCCATTTCCTTGACACCAATCGCCGCACCGCCGCTCTGACTGAGAAGGGAATGCTGTTCGTGGGCGCGGGTGTTTCCGGTGGAGAAGAAGGCGCCCGCCGCGGGCCGTCCATTATGCCTGGCGGGAATCCGGCCGCGTGGCCGCACGTAAAGGAAATTTTCCAGGCCATTGCCGCTAAAGTCGCGGATGGAACGCCGTGCTGCGATTGGGTGGGCGAGAACGGCGCGGGCCACTACGTGAAGATGGTTCACAACGGCATCGAGTACGGCGACATGCAGCTGATCTGCGAAGCCTACCAGTTGCTGAAGGACGGCATCGGTCTGAACGCCGCTCAATTGCATGACGTCTTCGCCGAATGGAACGAGGGCGAACTCGATAGTTACCTGATCGAAATTACCCGCGACATCTTCGCCAAGATCGATGACGATGGCTTGCCGATGGTGGACAAGATTCTGGACACGGCCGGCCAGAAGGGCACCGGAAAATGGACTGGCGTCAGTTCGTTGGATCTCGGCGTGCCCGTGACATTGATTGGCGAAGCCGTGTATTCGCGCTGCCTCTCCGCCATGAAGGATGAGCGTGTGGCCGCTTCGAAGATTTTAACGGGTCCGAAAGTGCCCGCGATCGTCGATCACAAGGCGTTCATCGAGAATGTCCGGTGCGCACTGTATTGTTCAAAAATGATCTCGTACGCGCAAGGCTACATGCTGCTGCGCGAGGCTGCCAAGGAACAGGGCTGGAATTTGAACTTCGGCGGGATCGCCCTCATGTGGCGCGGTGGCTGCATCATCCGTAGCCGCTTCCTGGCCAAGATCAAAGAAGCGTACGACAAGAATCCAAAATTGAGCAATCTGCTGGTGGACGAGTTCTTTAGCCAGACGCTCGATAAGAATCAGGGTGCATGGCGTAAGGCCGTCATCCAGGCCATTGAATGCGGCGTGCCGACCCCGGCGTTTTCCACCGCCCTGGCCTTTTATGATGGTTTCCGCACCGCGCGCCTGCCGGCCAACCTGCTTCAGGCCCAGCGCGACTACTTCGGCGCTCATACTTATGAGCGTATTGACAAGCCCCGGGGCCAGTTCTTCCACACCAACTGGACCGGACGCGGCGGTCGCGTTTCGTCGGGATCTTATAACGCCTAGAGGCCAACGAATATGAACTACGGACTACACATCCCGCCTCCGGGCGGTCTCGATATGGTCGCGGTCGGGGCACTGATTCACCGGCTGGACTCGGGGGTGATCCCCTTCCGTAAAGCCACCGAATGCCAGATCCACGTCAGCGGGGGCGAATTCAATTGCGTCGCCAACCTGTCCGATTGCTTCGGGCTGCACACCGGCGTGGCCTCAGCCATGGTCGATAACCCGATTGGCGACCTGATCGCCGAGCGTGTACGGGCCATGGGGGTGACCCCGTTTTACAAGTGCTTCAAGCACAACGGCGTGAACGGTCCCAACATGGCGACGGTCTATAGCGACCGCGGCCAGGGCGTGCGCGCCCCAGTGGTTTTCTACAATCGCGCCAATGAAGCCGCGGCCCAACTGAAACCGGGCGACTTCGATTGGGACGCGATCTTCGCGGGCGGCGTCCGCTGGTTTCACAGCGGCGGCATCTTCGCGGCGCTTTCCGAATCCTCGGGCGAAGTGATCATCGAAGGTATGAAGGCGGCCAAGAAGCACGGGGCAGTGGTCTCCTTCGATCTCAATTACCGGGAGAAGCTCTGGAATATTTGGGGCGGCCACAGCAAGGCGATGAAGGTGATCAGCCGCATTGTCGAGAACGTGGACGTTCTGGTGGGCAACGAAGAGGATCTGCAGAAGGGCCTCGGCATTCCCGGTCCCGAAGTAGCCGCGAAATCGAAGCTGGACCCTAGCGCGTTCTTCGGCATGATCGACCAGGTGGTGAAGCAGCGCGCGAATATCAAGATCATCGCCACCACTTTGCGCGAAGTTCACAGCACCAACCGGCATAGCTGGGGAGCCGTGGCATGGGTCGATGGCAAGACTTACGTTTCACCCACCTGCGACGTAGACGTACTTGACCGCGTAGGTGGCGGTGATGGTTTTGCCGCTGGTTTCTTCTACGGCCTGCTCAGCGGGGAAGCCCCCGAGGACGCCGTGAAATTGGGCTGGGCCCACGGTGCTTTGCTGACCACTTTCCCCGGCGATACCACCATGGCCACGGTCGAACAGGTGCGCGCCTTCGCCCAGGGTGGATCCAGCCGGATTCAGCGGTAGCTACTGGGCGAACTAGCTAAACGAACGTCGAGTGAGATTGGGCCGCTTCCACCTGGTTGCGGCCGTTCTGTTTGGCCCGGTACAGGGCGGTGTCGGCTTCCTTAACCAGTTCCTGGGCGTCGCAGTGTTCGCCCACCGTCCAGTTCACCCCAAAGCTGGACGTGACCGTCAAGAGACCGCCTGGCAGTTGCAGAGGGTGGGATGCCAGAGCCCAACGCAATTCTTCAGCGCGCGCAGCCGCCACTTGCCCACCGCAGTTGGGTAGGACGACCAGCAGTTCCTCGCCTCCGTACCGGCCCACGGAATCGGCACGCCTCAGGCAACCCTGCAAAACGCTAGAGGCGTGTCTCAGCACCATGTCGCCCACCGCATGGCCGTACTGATCGTTGATGCGCTTAAACCCATCGAGGTCGGCCATAATCACTGCCACGGGGTGGTTCTCCGCCTGTCCGCGAGCCAGTTCGCTCGCAAGAATTTCGAAAATAACGCGGCGGTTCCACAGCCCGGTGAGACTATCGCGGGTTGCCAGTTCCTGCAACTCGGCGCGGGCGGTGAGCAGATCTCTTTTTTCAGCCTGCAATTCCTGCGTGCGTTCGCCGACGATTCGTTCCAACTCCATCTGGCGGTCAAGAAGGTGGCGCATTCTCCATAACCAGGTGCGCCAGGCTCCTAGAGCGCATAAAGCCCCGATCAAAACCATGAACGTCCAGGTCTGCCAGAATGGCGGCCGGATCTCAAACGAGAGGCGGGCAGGATACTCACTTCCCACCTGCTCCGCGCTGCGTGCCAGAACCTCAAACGTATAGGCCCCTGGAGAGAGGCTGGGGAAACGGACCTCGCGTTGATCGGAATCCACCCACTCCTGTTCCAAGCCGTTGAGCCGGTATTTGAAGCGGACCGCGGACTCATTTGTAAACGTCAGGGCCC
>JBBQUE010000479.1:0-3798 GCA_038212805.1 Bryobacterales bacterium
ACATCGCCCTGCAACAGCCGATACATCGGATGCGGCTGGGCCATGTCGCGGGCGATTTCTCCGAGTACTCGCTTCTGAGCGCCTGTGGGCTTGAAGGGCAGCATCGCCTTGATCTGCTTGCGTACCCGGTCGTTCAGCTCAAACGAGATTCCCGGCTTCACCCGGGCCTTCTGCTTCTTGAGCGCCAGACCGCACTCCAGCCAGAAGAACTCCTCCAAAACCATCCGGTACTGGGCTGGCGACCGGAACGCGTTCAAGAGCCGCAGATCCGAATCCAGCGGAGGAAAGTGCATCTGCTGCATCGCGGTCCACTTGCCGGGCAGGCCCATCCGGTTCAGAATCGTGGCCGGGAATGGATCGTCCTCGGGTTCCACCGCTTGCAGCACGCCATGGATCAAACTACGGAACACCCGCGTGCTGATCTTCCCCATCGCTTCATACACCGGCACCACCCGCCCGGTATGCAGCGCCGCATCCCCGTCATCCTCGCCTGACAAAGGCTCAAACTCCGGGTGCATGATCAGCAAATCGCCGGTATAGCTATCCAGTTCGATCTTCCCGAACAGCGCGAATTTCTGCCCGGCCTGGAACCGGTCCGCCAGATAGCCGCCGTGAAACCACTTGGCCGTTAGCTTCCCGCGCGAGCTATCCGTAAACCAAGCCTCGAACAATCCCAGGTTTTTGCGTTTGAACCCCGAAAGCTTCGACCCCTGCACCTCCGCCGCCAGCACCGTAGCCGTCTCACCCGGCGCAAGCTGGGCGATGGTCTTCACGTTGCTGCGGTCTTCGTAGCGAAACGGGGCGTATGCCAGCAGGTCTTCGACGGTCAGCAGACCCTTCGATTCCAATAGCGCGGCGCGCGCCGGTCCCACCCCCTTCACGAACTTGAGGGAAGTAGATAGGTCAAGCGGCAACCCACAGTGTACAATGGCCGGTGATGACCCTTATCCCGCTCCTGTTCCTACTGCGCATCGGCATCGTCGGCACCGATACCTCCCACGTCACCGCCTTCACGAAACAGATCAATGAGATGCCGGACGTGAAGGTGGTTGCGGCCTACAAAGGCGGCAGCGCCGAAATCGAAAGCAGCCGCAACCGGGTGGAAGGCTTCGCGAAAGAACTCGCCGAAAAGTACCATGTCAAGTTCTACGACACCATCGCCGAACTTTGCCAAAACGTGGATGCGGTGCTGCTTGAAAGCGTGGATGGCCGCATGCATCTCGCGCAAGCCAGCCAGATCATCGCCGCCGGCAAACCGCTCTTCATCGATAAGCCGCTGGCCGCAACGTTGAAAGACGTGCAGGAGATCGCCCGCCTGGCCAAGGCCGCCAACGTCCCCTGGTTCAGTTCCTCCAGCCTGCGCTATGACGGCGTGGCCGACCTTCGCAAACCCAACCTCACTGGCGCGGAAACGTGGGGCCCCGGACCGTCTGAAGAGCACCATTACCTGGAACTCGCCTGGTATGCCATTCACCCCATCGAGATGCTCTACACGCTGATGGGCGAAGGCTGCGAAAAGGTAACCCGCATTTCAACCCCCGATAGCGATCTGATCGTGGGCCAATGGAAAGGTGGCCGCATCGGATCGATTCGAGCCCTCCGCCCCTACTCCCACTACGGGGCCGTCACGTTCCGCAAAGGCGCTAAGGACCAAAGCATCGAAGTTGCCCCCGACACCCTGGCCGGCTATCAGCCACTGGTCATCGAGATCGTGAAGTTCTTCCAAACCAAAGTTCCCCCGGTGCCCAACTCGGAAACCATCGAGATCTACGCCTTCATGGACGCCGCCCAGCGCAGCAAGGAATCCGGCGGCCAACCCACGGCCCTGCGATAACGGTTGTAGACAAGTTCGCCGGCACCCCCTTCGTGACCGCCGGCAAGCTGATGGCATTCTTCGACGTGAAGGTGCACGGCAAGATCTTTCTGATGTTCGGCAGGGGGAAGTCGGGGTGGACGGACTGTTCGTTCGAGGGCTCGGCGAACGATTCGACGCTGGCAAGGGCCGCCCCGGGAAAGAGTGAATCGCCCACCCGTCCGGAACCCTGTCCGGAACAATAGATTGGCTCCATTTCGCGGAAAAAGTTTTCGGCGTCGTTAGCGCGGAACTTGAGATAAGATAAGCGCTACCTCTCATGTGGCATCAAGTTTACGCGCCGGTCTCCGGCAGCCTCGGTCTATCCGCGCTGGTCGCGGCCTTTCCCATCTTCGCCCTTTTGGTCGCGCTGGGAATCCTCAAAGTTCCCGCCTGGAAAGCGTCCTTAATGGGACTGGTGGCCGCCATCGCGCTGGCCCTGTTCGTCTACGGAATGCCCGTGCAGTTGATGGGCAGCGCGGTGGTCTACGGCGCGGCTTTCGGACTCTTCCCCATCGGCTGGATTGTCTTCTCGGCCATTGTGCTGTACCGGGTGACGGTGGAAACCGGCAAATTCGAAATCATCAAGGATTCAGTCGGCGGTATCACGGGTGACAAACGATTACAGGCTTTGCTAATTGCCTTCGCCTTCGGGGCGTTCCTCGAAGGAGGTTCGGGCTTCGGCACCCCCGTGGCGGTGGCGGCCGCGATGCTGACGGGCCTGGGATTCAGCCCGTTCTACGCCGCTGGAATCTGTCTTCTGGCCAATACCGCGCCCGTGGCTTTCGGCGCAATCGGCATTCCGGTCATCACGCTGGCCGGCATCACTGGCCTGCCGCTGCGCGATCTGAGCGCCAACGTGGGCCGCATCTGCGCGCCGGTTTCGCTTTTCGTCCCGGCCTACCTGATCATGGTGATGGGCGGTTGGCGGGCGCTCAGCGGAGTGATCCCCGCAGCCGTCCTGTGTGGCGTCATCTTCGCCGGATTGCAATTCGCTATTTCCAACTATTTCGGGCCCTATCTCACCGATATCGTAGGCTCCATCGCCACCATCTGCGGCCTGGTTTTGCTGCTCCGCTTCTGGAAACCCAAGGACAATTACGATGGAGGCCACGGCGCAAGCGTAGTACCGCCCCGCCATTCCGCCGGAGCCATCCTGATGGCGTGGATGCCCTATATTTTGCTAGTGATGTTCGTTTCGCTCTGGGGCATCGACGATGTGAAGAAGATTCTGAACCAGGCCAGCAGCAGCTTCCCGTGGCCAGGCCTGCACAATCAGGTGATTCGTGAAACGCCCGCGGTGGCCGTGGCCACGCCCTATGCGGCCGTCTACAGCTTCAACTGGTTAGCCGCCTCGGGTACAGCCTGCTTCTTCGCCGCCGTCGCTTCGGCGTTGGTGCTGAAGGTTTCCTTTGGCCGCTTTCTGGGCATCATCGCCGCCACCAGCAAACAGTTGTTCTTCTCCATGGTGACCATCGCGTCCGTGCTGGGGCTGGCTTATCTGATGAACTATTGCGGAGCCACCGCTACCCTGGGACTGGCCTTCGCCGCCACCGGCGTAGTTTTCCCGTTCTTCAGCGCCCTGCTGGGCTGGCTGGCAGTGTTCCTTACCGGCAGCGATACCTCCGCCAACGCGCTCTTCGGCAATTTGCAGGTGGTGACCGCGAATAAGCTACACCTGAACCCCGTGCTGATGGCCGCGTCGAATTCGGCCGGCGGAGTGATGGGCAAAATGATCAGCCTGCAAAGCATCGCGGTGGCGGCGGCGGCGACGGGGATGAAGTTGGAGGACGAGGCCAAACTGTTCCGCTTCACCATGCGGCACAGCCTGTTCCTGGCCTCGGTAATCGGCCTGGTCGTGATGTTCTACGCTTACGTCGCGCCGGGCCTGGCACGTTAGGAGATATAGACGCTGAACGATGTCAGCTTCCGGTAGCCCATGCGCT
>JBBQUE010000480.1:0-3791 GCA_038212805.1 Bryobacterales bacterium
GGGATTTGGAAAATCGAAGAGGGAGAGTGTGCCATCCATCTTGCGCCGGCTGACGAAGCCGTACACGGTGCGGCGCTGGTTGTCGTCAGTTAGCTTCTTGGCCAGGCCGCCCATGGTGAGGTCCAATGCACCGGAGGCGGCGAGAAACGAATCCCGCATGGCTTCCACATCCAGACGGCGGCGGTTGGCGCGCCAGAGAAGCCGGTTGTCGGGATCTTTCGCGAAGTTGGCGTCTACCATTTCGGTGCTGAGTTGGTAAGTGCTTGAGAGCATGATCTCGCGATGCAGTTGCTTCAATGACCAGCCATCGGCCATGAGACGGGAAGCCAGATAATCCAGCAGCTCCGGGTGGCTGGGACGGTCGCCCAACTGCCCGAAATTGCTGGGCGTTCGCACGATTGCCTGCCCGAAGTGATGCAGCCACACGCGGTTGGCGATCACCCGCGCAGTCAGCGGATTGTCCTTGCTCGCGATATCCTCCGCCAGTTCCAGGCGTCCGCTCCCGTTCTTGTATGGCTTCGGATCGGCCTTCGAAAGAATGCTCATGAAATGGCGCGGCACTTCGTCGCCCAGGTTATCGGCGCTGCCGCGAATGTGGACGCGCGCGTTGCCTGGGTTCGTTTTGTCGTGGATGGTTTGCAGATAGGGATATTGCGGTGGCAGCGACTTCTCCAGGCCGGCCAGGTTGGCGCGCATGGCGTCCAGGCGTTCCTTGAATATCGGCGCCAGGAAGCGATCGATATCTTTGCCTGCGTAATGCAGGATGCCCTTATCTCCGAACAGGTCGCGCCAGAGGACGAACTTATCGCGCTCGATGGATTTCAAATCGGCGTTGGCCAAGTTACCGCGGTTCGGATTCAGGCCCAGCCGGATATGGTTCTCATCGTCAATGCGCAGCTTCTCCTCATTCACTTTGACGACCAGATCCTGGACCTTGGCGGGGTCTTGCTCCCTCCAGTCTTTCAGGAAGGGATGCTCCAGATCCTTGCGCTTCAGGTACTTCTTCCAGCGTTCTAACGTCTCATGATCAAGGTTGGCGGCCGGTTCCTCACTCGACGCCGCGCGCACATAGCCGGCGGTGGCGGCGGACAGCACTTCCGCCAGAGCCACGCTCTGAGTTTTGATGAGCGTATCGACCGCGGCCTTCTGGTCGTCGATCTGTTTCTTGTGGGCCTTGAACGCTTCTACTTCCGGGGCGGAAGCGAGTGGGTATTCCGACAGCTCCGTGCTGGTGAAGATACCCATCAGGGAGTAGTAATCCTTGGTGGGAATCGGATCGAACTTATGGTCGTGGCATTGGGCGCAGGCTACCGTCATGGCCAGAAATCCGCGCGTGGTGGCGTCCACGCGGTCGTCCTGAAACTCCGGACTGAGCGCGTAGAAGCCCAGGCCCGGCTCGAACTTTGCGCGGTCTGGGGCAGGCATCACATCGCCCGCGATCTGCGCCTTCACAAAGGTATCGTAGGGCATGTCTTCGTTCAGCGCCTGGATCACCCAATCCCGATAGCGAAACGAATTGGGGTAGACGGCTTCGCGCTCCGAATCCAGCTTGTCGTCGGAGTAGCGCGCCACGTCCAGCCAGTAACGGCCCCAGCGCTCGCCATACCGGGGCGAAGCGAGAAGCTTGTCCACCACTTTGGCGAAGGCATCCGGGGACTTATCCTTTACGAAGGCTTCCACGTCTTCCGAAGCTGGGGCCAATCCCGTAAGGTCGAACGCAGCGCGGCGGATGAGCGCGCGTTTATCCGCCGGTTTAGCCGGCCGCAGATTTTCGGCTTCCAGTTTGGCCAGGATGAAGTTATCGATGGGCGACTTGGCCCAGGCGCTGGTCTTCACCGTGGGAGGCGGTGGATTCCTAACTGGTTGGAAGGCCCAGAACGCGCGCTGCTGGGGGGTGATCACGTAGCTGGGCGCTTTCATCGCAACGGCTGCATCGCCCCATGCCGCTCCGGACTTCACCCAGGCCGCCAGGTCCGCAATTTCGGTATCGTTCAGCTTGCCGCCCGGGGGCATCTTCAATTTGGGATTTGTCTGGCGGATCGCCTGGATCAGCAGGCTATTCTCGGGGTCGCCCGCAACGAAGGCCGGACCGGATTTGCCGCCTTTGAGGACATGCTCACGGGTATCCATTTGAAGCCCGCCCATGGCAGCGCCAATGTGGCAGGTGGCACAGTTTTTCGCTAGCACCGGGCGCACCCGCATCTCAAAAAACTCGGAAGGGCCGGCCGCGCCCAAAACCGAGGAAAGCAAAATTCCGCAAAGAACCGCCTGCCGTGGGGATGTCAAGGCTGTGGGGACTCCTGTCAACGAGTTTCGCACGAAGATGGCGATTCGTGAGTGCCCCTCTGTGCCCAGATCAGTGAGAAGCCTTCCCTTCCGGTAATTACTGTTGTGGGCGGAGAAGGAAATCACCATGAAGAAGCAGATCAATGGCGTTGCACAGCTTTCCGTTTTGATTGCACTCGCGGAGCGGAGCGAAGCCGCTGTACCAAAGGCGATGACAGAAGCAATCCGGCCCAATCCGGATTAGTCGTCAGAGCGCAGCGCCGCCCGTTCACCGCTGGGTACACGAAACGCATGCTGGCCGGTGCCGATTCCACCCACGAACCAGGGTCGATTGGCGCCCTCCTTCGGCGTGAAGGTCTTTACCCTTCGCACCTGACTCACTGGCGCCAACAGCGGGACTTGGGCTTGGCCCCGCATCGGCGAAGCCCCAAGCCAAAATACGATCCTCTCTCTAAGGAAGTTCGTAAGCACAAAGACAGCAGAATGATCAGCTGACTCAGGGTCTGACGCGAGCTGAACTAATTATTGAAGTTCAAAAACAAGTCTCGTCGTTGTTGGGAATCTCCCTGGAATCAGTCGGCCACGATGAGAGCAGCTTATGACCGCTGCCGTGCCGTCCGCCCCGGAGTTGGGATCGGTTGTCGTCTGTGAGGCTCTGGGCGTTCCCGCGCGTCGTTGCACCGGCGGCGGAATCCGTCGGCATGCGTTTTCGCAATCCATTGCTCGGCTCCAAAAGGCCACTGCGCCCGCAAATAACCCTTCTGGAACCAAGGTTCTATAACTGATCTCCTATTACAATACACAATGCCGATGTACCATGGGGTAGGTTTTACCTGATGTATAAGACCGCTCTTTCCCCGCTATCGCCGATTCCGTGTAGTACTGCCTTGGACGATATCGCCGAACCGAATTACGATAACCACCCCGCGTATGGACGAGCATTCCCAAAACCGCAATTGTCCCTTCGGATCCGTGCAGTCGCTCGCCTGGCTCCGTGGCTGGTCTTCGCTGCGGTCAAACAGCTCACGCTCGGGGACCGTTTGCCCACCCTGCCGAGGGACGGCGATGGGCTTCAGGGCGGCCTGTTCAAACGAGCCCTTGCCCTTCCGCGCTATGCGCCGTACCTTATTAAAGCCGCTCTGTGCAGTTTTCGAACTTCCCGCAACGCCGACCCCTCCTCAATCCCTGCTACGACGTTACGAGAGGATGGGATAGCGACCGCTCGAATTGCTGAGCAGGCCATGCATGCACTCCGCGCCAGGGTTTCGGGCCCGCTGGAACAACTGCTTCGCGATCGCGCAACAGGGGTCACCACATCGTTCAAGGGCAATCAGAAAGTTTTCAGTAGAAAAGAACACGGCGAACTATACGGATTCATCGATGAACTTTTGGTCGAGAGCGGCCTGATGGAAGCCGCTTCCGCATACCTTGGCCGGAGGGTCCACACCACCCGCCTCCTCCTCCAAGTGAACGACAGACGCGATCAGTATCTGTATCAATCTTTC
>JBBQUE010000481.1:0-3791 GCA_038212805.1 Bryobacterales bacterium
GCTGCACATTTTCATATAGATGAGGAGGGGACCCGATCTGGGCCACGCGCAGTTCCCCGCCCAGTTCGCAGGCTGGCGACAGCACGTGGCAGAGTTTCGGTGCCGTGAATGTAACCGTGGCATGGGCGCGCACTATATCGCCGGCCACCGCCCCCGTGTCGCTGGCTTGGCCCGAGGGCACGTCTACCGACACGATTTTCGCGTTTGGGAATCCGGTATTGATCTCGCGAATAAACTCGGCGGCCTTTCCGCGCGCCGGACCCGTGAGCCCGGTTCCCAGTAGAGCGTCGATCACCAGGGTTGCGAAACGCATGGCAGGCGAAATAACGAAGCCAATCTCGCCCCCCACCGCAGTGTACATCCGTGAAAACGACGCCAAGTCGTCCGTCGCGACCACCGCCAGGGAGCGTGGTCGAAAGCGCGTAAGTAATTGACGGGCAACCACTAAGCCGTCGCCACCATTATTTCCTTTGCCGCAGAACACCACGATCCGGTGGCGCTCTAAAGGCCCGAATCGCTCCGCCAGAAACTCCACCACCCGCGCACCGGCGTTCTCCATCAGGATCGGTTCCGGGATTCCCAGTTCAATGGTGCGCCGATCCACCTCACCCATCTGCGCGGCTGTCAGAATCTTCATGCCCACTCCTCAGCCAGCATCCGTTTGAGACGCGGCAGGCTTGCAGGTTCCCCTACCACCACCGCGCTATCGTCTCCCGGATTGAATAACTTACGGCCACTGCCATTGATGCTACGCCGATCCACCCCGCCCACCTGGGAAGCAGTCAGAATCTTCATCCTCGCTCCCCAGCTAGCATCCGCTCCAGACGCAGAAGGCTTGCGGGCTCCCCCATCACCACCAGGAAATCGCCTTCATGGATTTCCGATTCCGCTTGTGGATTGAACAACATACGGCCATCGCCCTTGCGGATGGCGAGCACGATCACGCCCAAGTCACGCTGTAGTTGCAGTTGCGCCAGCGTTTTCGAAGCGAACTCGCTGCCAGCCGCCACCATGACTTGTTCAATGCCAACGTCCAAACCCATGCTGGAGGTGGTGAAATCAATGAACTGAAAGACGTGCGGCTTCAGCAGCGCCTGCGCCATCCGGTTGCCGGTGATGTCGTAAGGGGCGAACACGAAATCCGCTCCGGCGCGCCGGAACTTGCGCTCCGATACCCCCTCCGCCAACCGGGAGCACACCGGCAAATCCGGCTTAAGGCCCTTCGCCGAGAGCACCAGAAACAGATTGTCGGCATCGGTTGAGAGCGTGGCCACCAGGCCGATCGCGCGTTCGATCCCGACATTGATCAGCGTTTCATCGCGATTCGAATCCGCCAGAACGGCCAGCATGCCGGCCTTGATGGCCATCTCCACTTTGTTCTCGTCGCGATCGACGACCACGAACGGCACCCCAGCGCGCTTCAGTTCGGCGGCCGCCCCGCGCCCGATCCGTCCAAAGCCGCAAACAATGTAGTGACCTGAGAGTTTATCAATCATTCGCTTCGTGCGCCGCCGCCCAAAGAACTGATTCAATTCGAGTTCGATCACCGTCTGCGTTATCCCGCCCACCGCCAGCAGCAGCGAGATGACACCGAAAAAAATCAGGAATGAATTGAAAATCCGCCCGGCACGGCTGAGCCCGAACATCTCCCCGTATCCCACCGTGGTGATGGTGGTAAGCGTGAAGTAGAAGGCGTCGAACGGCGCATAGTGTTCGATCACAATGAACCCGACGGTGCCGCCGCAAATCGTAAAAGCGATCGCGCAGGCGATAAAAATCAGCCGCGGGCGAAGGTGATTCATTCCTCACTAGAATGCCAGGGATTCAATCTGGCGGTCCAGCGTGGCATCCAGACCGGCTTTTTTCTTCCGTGCCTCGCTGGCCGTATCGCGCAGGGATGCCAAGCGGGTTTCCTGGTCCGATAACTGCCGCGAATACTTCTGGACCTGATCCTGTTGACCGCTTACGTTGTTCAGGCTCATGATGTTCTGGCGGATCCGTTCCTGGTCCCGGATCACTTCGTTGGTCTGGGTGTCGGCGTCGCGCGTCTGCCGGTCGGCGGCGGCGATTTGCCTTTTCAGGTCGGCGATCTGCTGGAAGCGGGCGCGGGCGGATTCCGGAATGGCTTTGTTTTGCACGTAAGCAAACAGCACTTCCGGGCTCAGGTTCGTGATGGCGGTGCTTTGGTCGTAGATGCGCTCTTCGTTCACCGCGAACTTCTCGGTGGAACTGGGCGCGAGCTTCACCTCAAAGCGGTAGGCATTGGCGGTGGTCTCGGTGGGTTTCTGGTTCAGCAGCGTGTAGCCGTTCCGCACCGGATGCTCAATGATCAGCGTTTTGGGCTTCGCGTCCACGTTGCGGATGGTGTACGTCTTGGTCTCCTGGAGGGCGAACTTGGTGGTTAACATCCCACGATTGGCGTGGATTTCGCGCACCAGATCACGGGTAGAATCGAATTTAGTGGTCAGGCGCGTGCCCAGATCCACGGCGTAGCTGATCAGCCGCTTGTCGTTCGGGCGCAGGGTTTCGATCAGCGCCTCGCCCGAGTAGTTGCCGGAATCGAACACGGTTATGGGGCCGCCGTCCAGCGTCTTGCCGGTGGAGTTGGTAAGCTCGGCGGCGCTCATGGGGTTCTGGCCGTAGTTCTCGGAATAGATCAGCAGCTTGCGTGCACCCAGTTTTTGCTGCAGGAAGGGCAGCATGGAGGATTCGTTCTTCTTGACCGTGATGGGCGAGGCGAAACTGTATTCGAACAGGTCGCCCAGATCGCGGCCCTCGGCGGTAGCGGCGATGGAGCTCTGCATTTCCAAACGCGATACCTCGGCTTGCACCTGAACCATGTCTCCTACTACTAAGCCTCCCACAACGCCGCCCGATCCAGCTTTGCGGCTCATGGCTTGCGAAGGCGCGAACGCCCTGACGGGAGCAGGCGCGGGAGCTTGCATGGGTCTCTTGTCAAACGCGCCTTCATACAACACTGGACCCTGCGCCCGGTCCTCCGGCAGATCCACGGTGGGGCGCTGCAGGAACTTAGCCTCATACAACCGGCTGATAAACGAAACCGGACGGCCTGAGACTACCGACAGGCGCACGTTGGTCCAATCTTCACCCGTGGTGTTGTCCACGATAGCCCAGCCTTCCAGAGTGGGCTGTGCCTGATCGCCGAAGATCAAGCGGTAACTGGATTTCCAAACCGGCATGGGGATCATATAGCTGGTTACGATCTTGCGGCCGGCCGCGTCGGTGGAATCGATGTATATACTGCGCTTGTCTTTGGAACGCGCCTGGTTCACCGCGCCCAGATAATCGCGTAATTGAAGTTGCAGCTTGGGATCGGCCAATTTGACGCTGGACGCGGCCGCCAGATCGAAGGTGCGGAGTTCGCCCGAATCCATCAGGACCACGGCCTGTTCGCGCTCTGGAGACTTGTCGGAGGCCGCGATCATGCGTCCGCTAACTACCGTGCCAGCCACGGTTTCCACGCCATATTTCATTTCAATGCGGGTGCCGCGGACCTGGTCCAGAAACGCGCTGAGGGATTGGTGGTCTTCGAGGTCAAACGGAAACTCGGCTAGTTTGTTCTCCAGCGGCTCGCCGGAATCGTAGCGCAGCCCGCTGATCTTGGCGCCGCTTTTATCTTCAATCGTGAGCGATTTCAGCACGTCGTTCATCTCGGACGCCTTGAAATCCAGGCGCGCGGATTCGCCGGGGTGCAGGTCGCCGGCGCGTTCGAAATAGCCCACGCCGCTCTTGTACAACACAATCTGCCGGATGGGTATATCGGCTGCCAT